>NZ_JAUBSF010000138.1:0-11137 GCF_036704615.1 Microcoleus sp. K4-B3 | reverse complement strand
TTTTAGTAGGCATTGACTTTTTATAAATATCATCATATTATACTATGCAATATGCGTTTTAGATGCTGAACAGCTTAACAAGTAATAAGCAACAAATAACTAATGACTACTGACTAATGACTAATGACTGCTGACAGTTGTAAACTATTGTAAAACGTCGAGAGCCAAATTAAGTTTGAGGACGTTAACTCCCGGTTCGCCGAAAATGCCGAGAAATCTGCCATCCGTATTTTTAGCTACCAATATTTCTACTTGATTGAAATTGAGCGCTCGCACCGTTGCTATCCGCTGAATTTGCGATCGAGCTGCCTCTAAGCTAATGTGCGGATCGAGGCTAGAACCCGAGGTGTAGACTAAATCTGCAGTCGGTTTGATACCAGCTTTGTTGAGACGATCTAATTCAACTTGCACGCCCTGAAAACCATCTTTCTCATTACCTCGCTTCAGCAAATCCGAGTTAGTGGGGGCAAGGTTGCTAGCTCCCGAAATACCTGTTGTTTGACTTAATTTTTTTGCCTTTGTGGGAGCGTAATCTTCGGTTGCAAAGCTGCTGTAATTTGTGGTGCTGGGGCGGCTCCAAAAATATTGATCAGAGCTGAAAGGCTGACCTATTAAGGAGGAACCCACGACAACTCCTTGCTTAGTAATTAAACTGCCGTTTGCCTGCGAGTTGAAGGCAATTTGACCAATTACTAGCAAGATTAAAGGGTAAATAATGGCTGTAATTCCCCACAAAACCAGGGTAAGGCGAATGGCTCTAATTATTTCTCTCATAAATTACCTCGCTCGGTTATTTGCTAAGGGTTAATTATTGACTAAAATCTTTCCGGCTGAAAGATGACTACAAACAGGTAAATAGAAAGGGCGATAATCACCAAACCCAGGAGACTTAAACCCCAGACAGCTTTTCGGGTCAAATCTTCACCCCCAACCGCGTAAACAGCCGGAGCAATTATCGCATTGAAACACATTACCAGAAATAGCTGCACCGGGATTGGGTGGCGCTGCCAAAGCATTTGCGCTAACTCAAGAATTTCTTGGAAATCTCTGGGAAAAATATCATTCAGCAAATCATTCCGTTTCATAAATTCTCCTTATTTTGGGAATAAATATCTGTCTTTCTATTTGATGATTCTTTGGGGAAAATCGAGGCAAATCCTCTGGAACTGGGTTCCCCGGCAGAGCCGGGGAACGAGATTAATCCGTGTATCCGTGTCACAATCCGTGTCGTGCTTTCCCCATCTATGCTAGCCCAACGGCGGCAATCAAAACATCAATAACTTTGATAGCAATAAACGGCGCGACTGCTCCTCCCAATCCGTAGATTAAAATATTCCGCTGCAACAGTTGATTGGCGCTCAAAGGTCTAAACTTTACACCAGTTAATGCTAGTGGAATTAAAGCGGGAATAATCAAAGCATTGTAAACTAATGCTGACAAAACCGCAGATTGACCGCTGGCTAAACCCATGACGTTTAATGCGCCAACCGGGGCAAACATAGCTGGAATGATTGCAAAATATTTAGCGATATCGTTGGCTAGGGAAAATGTGGTCAGCGCGCCGCGAGTAATCAGCAATTGTTTGCCAATTGTAACTAAATCAATTAGTTTTGTGGGGTCAGAATCCAAGTCCACCATGTTTGCAGCTTCTTTCGCGGCTTGGGTCCCAGAATTCATCGCGAGTCCTACATTTGCCTGGGCTAGTGCGGGTGCGTCGTTGGTTCCGTCTCCAGTCATTGCTACTAATTTGCCTTCTGCTTGTTGCTTGCGAATTACGTCGATTTTGTCCTCGGGAGTTGCTTCGGCAATGAAGTCGTCAACGCCTGCTTCGTCGGCAATTACTGATGCTGTAATTCGGTTATCTCCGGTGAGCATAATGGTGCGAATTCCCATTTTCCGCAGTTGGTCAAACCGATCGCGAATTCCCGGTTTGATGACATCTTTCAAATAGATAATGCCGTAGGTGTCGCTGCCTTGACAAACGCCTAGAGGTGTACCCCCAAGCCGCGAAACTCGCTCGTAAGCTGCATCGAGATCCGGCCCGAAATTGCCGCCGCGCGATCGCACAAAACCCTTCACCGCGTCCACCGCACCCTTGCGAACCTCCGTCCCATCGGGCAAATCAGTGCCAGACATCCGCGTTTTTGCGGAAAAATCAAGCCCCGTGGCGTTGGTGCGATCGAAATCCACCTGTGCGCCCAAATTCTGAGCCAAACGGACGATCGACTTTCCCTCTGGAGTATCGTCAAACAGGCTAGCAGCAAGGGCTACACTCGCAACCTCCTCCAGCGAGCGACCGTTTACCGGAATGAACTCCTCGGCTAAACGGTTCCCCAGCGTGATCGTCCCCGTTTTGTCCAAAATCAGCGTATTCACGTCGCCGCAAGCCTCCACGGCGCGTCCAGAGGTCGCTATCACGTTAAACTGAGCGACGCGATCCATCCCCGCAATGCCGATCGCGCTCAGCAAACCGCCGATCGTCGTCGGGATCAGTGCCACCAGCAGCGAAATCAGCGTCACCACGCCCACGGGAGTTTTAACGTAATTGCCGATCGGCGGAATCGTCGAAACCACAATCAAAAACACCAGCGTCAGCACCGCTAGCAGCACCGTCAGCGCGATCTCGTTTGGCGTTTTCGATCGTTCTGCGCCCTCTACCAGCGCGATCATCCTGTCCAAAAACCCCTTGCCGGGGTCTGCCATCACCCGCAGCGTCAGTTCGTCGGAAAGGATGCGCGTCCCGCCGGTAACGGAACTGGCGATGTCCGAACCAGGTTCCTTGAGCACCGGGGCCGATTCGCCAGTGATCGCAGATTCGTCTACAGATGCGACACCTGCGATCACTTCGCCGTCGGAAGGAATGACATCGCCTGCGATCACTTTAATTTGGTCGCCGCGTCTCAGGGATGTCGAACTAACTTCTTGAATTGAACCGTCTGGTAGGAGTTTGCGGGCTGTTGTGTCGGCTTTGGTCGATCGCAGTGCGTCTGCTTGCGCTTTGCCGCGCCCTTCCGCTACCGCTTCGGCAAAATTAGCAAATACCAAAGTGAAGAACAAAATGAAGGTGACTAAACCGTTAAAAATCACCTGATTATTGCCGGGAACCGGTCCGAACAGCGTCGGGTCGATCGTTAATAATGCAGTCACAATTGTGCCAACCCACACCACAAACATCACCGGATTTTTCAGCATCACCCGGGGGTTTAGCTTGACAAAAGCTTGTTTAAAAGCTCTTTGATAAAGGCCTTTAGTATTTGCTTTTGGCGTATGCTTGCGAGACTGGCGAGAGCCTCTGGGAGGTTTTTTTGGGGAATCTGGAGTATGGGAGGAGGTCATGTCTATTTGGGATGTTTAATGAACCGCAGAGAACACAGAGAACACAGAGAAAGAGAAGTGTGAGGTTGAGGATTTTCGCTACTGAGGTGGAGGAGTTGGTGTTGCTAATGGTGTTGTGGGTGCAGTTATCGATGCAGGTTCAAACTTGCCGCTGCTAATTTCATATCCTTCGGCAATTGGCCCTAAAGCTAGAACTGGGAAAAATGTCAGCGCGCCCAGAATTATGATTACTCCTGCGGTGACGCTGGTGAACAAAACTGAATCTGTTCTGAGAGTGCCCGTTGTTTCGGGAACCAGTTGTTTGTTCGTCATGCTGTCAGCTAAAAGCAGCAGGGCAATAATTGGAACGTAGCGCCCCAAAAGCAGGCTAAAACAGGTGCTTAAATTCCACCAAAGTCCTGTCGGCGCGGGTTGAGAGTCAGCCAATCCTTCAAAGCCAGAACCGTTGTTAGCAGCCGCCGAAGCGTATTCGTACATCACCTGGGAAATGCCGTGAAATCCCGGGTTGCTGATGCCGCTCAAACTGTCGGTAAAGGCGAGGGAAATGGCACCGGGGATTAAAACTGCGATCGGGTGAATCAATAAAACAACGCTGGCTAAAACTATTTCCCGTTTCTCAATTTTGCGTCCCAAAAATTCCGGCGTTCTCCCCACCATCAATCCGGTGAGAAATACGCTCAAAATTGAGTAAATAAATAAGTAAGCCGTTCCCGTTCCTTGTCCGCCCCAAACGATTTGCAGAAACAAATTAAACAGAGTAGCAAAACCACCGGGAGGCATTAAAGAATCGTGCATTCCGTTGACAGCCCCGCACATAGTCCCAGTTGTAGTGACAGCCCACAGTGCAGTCTCTGACCAGCCAAACCTAACTTCTTTGCCTTCTAAATTAGGCTGCTGAGCGCCCAGTAAATTATTAATTTGAGGGTTGCCACCGTACTCGCCAAACGCTGCAATTCCAATCAAAATTACATAGATGGCAAACACCATCCAAAAAATCAGCCATCCCTGCTTTTTGTTGTTGGCAAATCGGCCGTAGGTGTGAATCGTAGCTGCTGGTATAGAAACCATTGCTAGTGTTTCCAGCAGGTTGGTAAAAGGGTTGGGATTTTCAAAGGGGTGAGCCGAGTTCATGGCAAAAAATCCGCCGCCATTTTCTCCCAGTTGTTTGATACTTTCCCAGTGAGCTACTGGGCCGCGAGCAATTACTTGCGTGCCGCCTTCTAAGGTACGGGCAACTGCCGGCCCGGCGAGGGTTTCCGGCACTCCTGAAATTAGCAAAAGTAAGCCTATTATCAAAGAAAGGGGCAGCAGAATCCTGGTAATTGATTGAATTAAATCGATGTAAAAGTTGCCCAGGGGGCGGCCGGTTAAGCCCCGAATAAAGGCAATCCCTACTGCTAAACCAGTAGCGGCTGAGGTAAACATTAAAAATCCCAGCGTTAACTGGGATAGATAACTGAATGTTGTCTCGCCGGAGTAATGCTGTTGGTCGGTATTTGTGAGGAATGAAATAGTTGTGTGCAGCGCAGTATCCCAGGTTGGGGCATTTAGGCTGGTAGGATTTAAAGGCAGCACTCCCTGAAGCATGAAAATTAAGAAAACGAATATGCCCATTGCTGCATTGCTGTAGAGTAAGGATCGGGCATATTGCCAACCTGTCATGGAATCTACATACCGGATGTTGCTGGCTTTATAGATAATTTCTTCTAGGGGTTTAATAGCGGGGTCGAGAATGGTTTTTTGTCCCATGTACACCCGCGCCATGTAGTTGCCGAAGACTGGCGCGATTGCTATTAAAATGATTAGGGTTAATGCGATTTGAAGTAATCCTTGCTGCATAACTGAGCCAATTTTTTATCGTTGGATAAATGGGTTTTGCCGATCGCCAAATCGGTTAGGTGGGAGGTTCTAAAAACCGGGCGAGCTTTTTTTTCAGGTTACTTTCAGTTTGGGGGCGATCGCCGAATTCAATGCTGCTAAGATGCAATCTCCCCAGCGAGAGGGATTAACGCCATCAGCGGGTTTTCGCTGGCGATAATTCCTCGTTTTTCTTTTGCTAATCCCGTGCTTTGACAGCCATCGAGCAGTTGTATAGCATTTAAGACCGCGCCACAATAACTAGGGTTAATTTGGATAAAACTGAAATCGCTTTGATTAGACAAAGTTGATCTGTCACTTCTGTTAGCCCAAAAAGGCTCTCTACTTGTACTGATTACTATAGTCATTTTTAGAAAATTGGATAATCAGCTTTCAGGTATAATTTGCTGTTTGCACATTAGGCTTGTTCGCTCTATATTTGTCAGAATAGATGAATGTTTAGCTATATTTAAGTGTCTATACATTGAGATATAGATGTTCGCTAAACGCGAGGTTTTTGCACGAAAATAGGTGAAAAAATAAAAAAAATAACTATGCTAATGTAGTAGGTAGTAGAAAAAAAAAGTGAATGTAAAATATAAGATGGATTGATTGAGGATGTTTAAAAGTTTATCGGGTATCCCAAAAAACCTGGCTATTCCAGAGAAGTATTTGCGGGGGAGGTGGTCGATCGCAATTTTATTTGCGATCGTTGCACTGCTGGAATTTACTACGCCGCCGCAGTATCTGTTTGGGTATTTGTATACGGGCCCGATTTTACTAGCCAATTCGCGATTGAGTCGGTTGGGTAAGTTACAAATTACGTTGGTAGCGGCAGCTTTGACGCTGTTAGATTTGTTTGTTCCTCATGGAGAAGCGATCGCCCTAGCAACTGTAGCAAATAGATCGATCGCAGTCATGGCTTTAGGGGTGACCGGATATTTGAGCGATCGCAACCAGCAGTACCAAGAGACGATCGCGATCGCTAAAGCTGAGTTGCAGTCGCAGCAGCAGCTAGCAAGCATCCGAGAAGATTTTGTCTCTACTTTGAGTCACGACTTGAAAACGCCGATGCTGGGGGCGATCGAAACAATTAAAGCTTTTCAGTCAGCAAAATTTGGGAATGTCACCGCCAGTCAGCAAAAAGTTCTCGAAACAATGGCGCGATCGCACAAAATGTCACTACAATTAGTAGAAACGCTGCTGGATGTTTACCGCAACGATGCCGAAGGTTTAAAACTGCAACTTGCTCCCGTAAATTTAGTAGCTTTGGCAGAAGAAGTAATCGCAACACTCATCCATTTGTCGGCGGCGCGCCGGGTTTACATTAATATGAGTTACGGGGAGTCAGATTTCCGTCGCTCTTTGTGGGTAAATGGCGATGCCGTGCAACTCCAGCGCGTTTTTGTTAATTTGCTGACAAACGGCATCAACCATTCTCCTCGCGGTGGCAAAGTAGAAATAGTCATGGAATCTTATTCGAGTTATCAGGTGGTGAAAGTTATCGATAGCGGGTTGGGAATTACCGCCGATGAACTGCCCCACTTGTTTGAGCGTTTTTATCAAGGACACAGCGACCGGCAAGCCAAAGGATCGGGATTGGGGTTATACTTATCCCGCCAAATTATTGACGCCCACGGCGGTATAATTTGGGCAGAAAATAAATTGCCTCTAGGCGCTTTATTTGGATTTAGACTCCCTGCTATCCCAGAGAAATGAAACCAGTTTATCCCTTGCGAATTCTTTTAGTTGAAGACGACGAACTGTTTCGGTTGGGGCTGCAAACGCGGTTGCAGCAAGAAAGTTGCTTGCAAGTAATTGCTGAAGCGGAAGATGGCGAAACGGCGGTAGAATTGACTCAGGAACACTTGCCAGATGTGGTAGTTCTCGATGTCGGTTTGCCGGGAATTGGGGGTATTGAAGCGTGCCGCCAAATTAAACAGCGACATCCAGCAATTCCCGTTTTAATCTTAACTTCTCATTCGCAAAAATCCTTAATTGAAAGATTGATTGCTGCAGGTGCTCAAGGCTATTGTCTAAAAGGAATTGCGGCGGAAACTTTGGTTTTGGCAATTCGATCGGTAGCGGCGGGCGCTTCGTGGTGGGATCAGGCCGCGACTGCGGAAATTCGGGCGGTTTTTGCTAATCCCGAACCTTTGAAAAATGGGTTGAAATCGGAACTTTTAGAGAATCCGCTGACGAAGCGAGAACAGGAAATATTAGCTTTAGTGGCGGGGGGAAAAAGCAATCAGGAAATTGCACAAATATTGTACATTGCTCCGGGGACTGTGCGGGTTCACGTGCACGCGATTTTGCAAAAGTTAGAAGTGCGCGATCGCACTCAGGCTGCTGTACTCGCAATTCAGAAAGGATTGGTAGCAGAAGAACTGTTAGCGCTCGAACCTTAAAAAGGCGATTTTTGTACTGGAATAGTCGGTTTTTGAAATAAATTACTTGCTCAACTCGCCCCTACAAGATGCAGCGGTTCCAGCTTCATCAAAAATTACTATTATTCACCCTTGATGCTTAATTTTACCGATGACACTTTATCTATAATTTTGCTAAAGTGGCCACACCTTAATTTCCGTATGTTCATCTACCTTCAGGTGTATTATGCCAGACTATATCGGTTTAGTCTCCACTGCGATCGCCTTTATCGATTCTGCCCTTTCCGATTGCCAAACTCTCCGCAACGGTATCGAACCGGGGACAGAAGTAATTATCCTTGATGCGACGCGGGATGGAGTAGCACAAATCACGGCCGCGCTAGCGAATCGCAGCAATATCAAAAGCATTCATATCATCTCCCACGGTCGCCCCGCGAGTTTGCTGCTAGGCGCGATCGATCTAAACTTGACAAATTTAAAAACTTATGCTGAACAATTGCAGCGTTGGTCGCGATCGCTGGCAGACAGTGGAGAGATTTTGCTTTATGGGTGTGATGTAGCGGCGGGGGAGAATGGCGCTAACTTCGTGCAGCAACTGAGTCAGCTAACCAAGGCAAAAATTGCTGCTTCTAGATCGCCGATCGGCAGTTCTGCTAAGGGCGGACACTGGCAGCTAGATTATACAACGGGAGCCGTGTCCTCTGGGTTGGCGATCGACCCAGCCACAATGGCCGCTTATCAATTTGTGTTCGGCCTACAATTTTTGGGACAAGCAGGATTTCCGGCAAATACAGATTTTGGAGGAACCCGGGTAGGTGGACTGTCTGGCCTTACCTACGCGGACACCAACACTTACTACGCTATCTCCGACGGCCGCAATATTTCTGGCAGTCCCGGCCCGTCTCGCTTTTACACCCTCAATATACCTAATGTGAGTGCGGTTAACTTGGGAGGAGTTACTGTTACAGGGGTGAGACAGATTGGCAATCCGCCTCCCTTTGGCCCAGATCAATCGGATACAGAGGGCATTGGCTTGATCGATAACAATGTCTTCGTCTCTTCTGAAGGCAATTTCTCGCCAAATCCAACTATCCAGCCTTTTATCAATAGATTCGACATTGGCACGGGACAGCAAAACCTAGTGCTGCCTATTTCTTCTCCCAAATACGACGTATCAGCAGCTACTAACATTGGCATCCGCAACAATCAAGGTTTTGAAAGTCTGACCATTACTCCCAGTGCAATTTCTCTGTTTACAGCAACAGAAAATGCTCTCGAACAAGACGGCCCTGCTACAAGTACAACGGCTACCATTGGCACGCGATCGCGAATTTTAAGATATGACTTAAGCACAAACACCGCAAACGGGGAATTTCTTTACAACACCGATCCAGGCAACGGCATTTCAGAAATGCTGGCCGTTGATAATAATACGCTGCTGGTTCTCGAACGTTTTTTCAACCCATCTACACTGCAAGGCGATTTGAAGCTTTATCAAATTTCTTTAACGGGTGCCACTGACATTCAAAGCAATACTGGCTTGACTGCTTCTGGTGTTACTGGTATTACACCAGTATCAAAAACTCCGATCGCTACTGCTGCTTATTTCCTCAGTGCAGCCTCTCCGCCACTTGTAGGCAATTTTGAAGGGATGACATTTGGGCCTTCTCAGACAAGTGGGAAGCGATCGCTCATTCTTGTCAGCGACAACAATTTTGGTGCTTCTTTCTTTTCCCTTCCCACCCTATTGGCAGCGTTTGCAGCCAACAACGCACCTCTACTCGACAACAGCCTTTCGCCGATACTAACAGCAATTAACGAAGATGTACCTTCTGCCAGCAACACCGGCACCTTAGTTTCTGCTTTAATTGCAGGTGCAGTTACAGATCCCGACACCGCCGACACTCAAGGAATTGCAGTCACGGCGACAGACAATACTAACGGCAGTTGGGAATATTCAACTAATAGCGGTTCGACTTGGACGGCATTCGGCACGCCGTCAACAGCAGCAGCGAGACTGCTAGCAGGCAATGCCAGCATCCGCTTTGTTCCCAATGCTGACTACAACGGCAGTGCCAATATCACTTATCAGGCATGGGATGGAACGACGACTAACTCTGGCAGTAGTATCCTCACGAACGGCGGGACGGCTGATATTTCAACTGCTAGCAGTATCGGGGGGTTAGCAGCTTTCAGTACAGCCAGCGAGACAGCAACAATTACCGTTAATCCTGTCAACGACGCACCTTCCTTTACTAAAGGGGGAGACTCAAACGCGATCGCAGGTGCGGCAGTACAAACAGTCAACAACTGGGCAACAAGCATTTCTAAGGGCCCTGCCAACGAATCCAGTCAAACCGTTAGCTTCAACCTTAGCAACGATAATAACACTCTATTTACCCTGCAGCCTGCGATCGACGCAGCGGGCAACCTCACCTACACCCCGGCCTCCGGTGTCAGTGGCATTGCAACTGTCACTGCGACGTTAAAGGATAGCGGGGGTATTGAGAATAACGGTGTAGACACTTCCGCAGCCCAAACCTTCACCATCGAGATCACAGCCGATACGATCCTGCCTGCTGCTTCCAATCTAGTCGCTACCAACATTATCGTCAGTGGCGGCACTACAGAAACTTTTACGGTAGACTACAGCGACAATGTTGCTGTCAACAGCAGCAGTTTGGATAATTCAGACATCCGGGTGACTGGACCGAACGGATTTAACCAATTAGCGACACAGGTAACGTTTACCCCTACTGGCAACGGCACTCCTCGTACCGCAACCTATCAAATTACCGCGCCCGGTGGCAGTTGGGATTTGGGTGACAACGGGAATTATGCGATCGCGATCGAATCGGGCCAAGTTAGCGATATCAATAATAACTTTGTCGCAGCCAGTAACTTGGGGAGCTTTAATGTCAATATTCCCAACCCAGGCAGTTTTAATTTTAGTGCTGCCAATTACGAGATCGGTGAAAGCGGGGGTGTTGCGACAATTACCGTGACTCGGACAAGCAATACTAATGTGGTGGCTGATATCAGCTACAGCACTTCCGACGGGACTGCTAATGCAGGCAGTGACTACACGGCAACATCAGGAACCTTAAACTTTGCGATCGACGAAACGAGCAAAACTTTTACAATTCCGATTAACGATGACACCTTAGTAGATGGAAGTGAGATTGTTGCGCTTAGTCTGAATAATCCCACAAACGGTGGGAGTGTGGGAGCGCAAAGTACGGCGAATTTGACAATTTTAGATAACGATGTAGCTCCAACTCCCACGGAAACTCCAACTCCGACTCCGACTCCAACTCCCACGGAAACTCCAACTCCGACTCCGACTCCGACTCCCACGGGAACTCCGACTCCCACGGAAACTCCAACTCCGACTCCCACGGAAACTCCAACTCCGACTCCCACGGAAACTCCAACTCCGACTCCCACGGAAACTCCAACTCCGACTCCCACGGAAACTCCAACTCCGACTCCCACGGAAACTCCAACTCCGACTCCCACGGAAACTCCAACTCCGACTCCCACGGAAACTCCAACTC
>NZ_JAUBSF010000229.1:0-1462 GCF_036704615.1 Microcoleus sp. K4-B3 | reverse complement strand
CTGCGAAGCACTGTCAGTCGGCGCTGGATGGTGGCTAAAAGTGCTAGTATGCTGCGTGTAACGTTCCACAAGACAATTAGGCTAATTAGCGATGTTAAAAACGTCCCTATCAAAGACGCTAAATCTGTAAGACTTTTCACTGTAGCGCGTTTGACCTATTTTAATTATTCAATTAATTTCTCCTGTATATTCCCATATAGCCAAATTTCCACTATCAGCTATATATGTATACAAGTCGAACGAAAGGCTGTAAGTAGCTTGCACATTAAACAAATGCAATTGAGGTTCGCCGATTATTAATTTTTTGGGGAAACCTACAATTGCATCTGCACCGCCTCCAACTGTTAAACCAGTACTAATTTTTTGGATTAATTGCCCTCCCGATTTACCTGTGTGAAAACCGCTCGGAAAATTTAAAAAGCACAAAATAACAGAAGAAGTAAGAAGTACGGGACAAGTTTGGCGCGGCAATGCTTCCAAAGTTTTTGGTATCGTTACGAACCAAACTTGTTCCCACAAATTAGCATTAGGCTGTAGTTGGATCACTAAAATTATGCTGCTACTCTTTTAGCTATCACTTTGCCGTTGTAAATTAATTCGGCTCGGTTCCCTTTCCTGGTTCCAAGTGCAGCACTCCCGTCAGCGCTAGCAATAAACGTACCAAAATTAGCTCTAGCAGTTTTCATGCTGCCGTCTGCGGGTGCGGAAAATGGTACGGTGACTGAATCATCTACGTGATCTACAACCCGCGTACCCCAGGCAGTCATTTTAGTGGTGGGAGTAGCCTTGAGACGAGTGAAACGAATGCGAAGAATTTGCTCGTGATTCCCTTTGAATTTGACCAAACTTGAATTAGCAACCGCTTCTGCTTCAGCTAGTGTAAGCCCACCAAGAGCGCCTCCAGCATCCGCTAACAGCGTTGTACCAGCTTTAGCAGGAATTGGCATTTCAACAAACAAATCCTCGTTCTCAATGCTTCTGAAGTAGCCCGATCCGCCCGGTTCCTCAGCTTGATACGGCTTAGGAGTAGCCGCCAATTTAGCCGCTTCCCGTGCAGTTTCTCGTCTTTTGGCAATTTCTGCCAATTTATTCAGTTCAAAATAGGTACGCGGTCTACTCATATGTTTGTTTGATAAAAATTCAGTCCGTTGATTTCTACAATATTGTTTTTCTCTTTAATTTGGTAGGGTTTTGCTCGCAATTTAGAATTACAACCCTATAGGGTTGTAGAAATTTTGCGCTATGCTAAAACTATTGACTGGTAAGGGTTATAGACTATTATGACTGTTATTGCTGCTGGAACAAATGGAACAATTAAAGGCATGACTGCCGAAGCGCAATTCTTGCAATTAATAGAATACTTTCAAGGATTAGAAGCGATTGGTAATAACGTTACTAGCTACGTTACTGGCAATTACGACAGCGACGCTTTGCTGTTTACGGGCGATTTTACGATGCCCGT
>NZ_JAUBSF010000137.1:0-11196 GCF_036704615.1 Microcoleus sp. K4-B3 | reverse complement strand
ACCCAGTTGCAAAACTGGTCCCACAGGTTGGCGCTTTCGCGCTGCTGTAAGGTTGTTGTCATTTGTTTATGATTGCTGTATTTGGTTGTCAATGTTCGGATGATGTTTCTATTATTAACGGTGTTGTTAATGTTTGTAAAGGGGTTGAGCGACAGTTTAACTGATGGGGGTTATTAGCTAGGCTTATGCAGTCATGGGATATGAGGGATGGTGGCACTCAATCGCCGTGTTTGCAAGAGCGGACTCAAAAGCGCACTCAAATATTTAGCGGTATTCGAGACAAAGCTTTGAAGTAGACCTAAGATTTACTGACTGTCAGCTTTGCTTTCAATAACCGCTTGCGCAACGCTGCATTTCTTCGGTTTAGCTATCTAGATGTTCAAGCATTCAAATATCTAAACATTCAAATGTTTAAACGCTTTCCCATCGGGGTCGAACTTTTCGCTCGCGAGTTCGACTGAAAACAGAAATGGGTTCTAACTCGCGAGGGCCCTCGCGAGTTAGAACCTTCGTCCCCAACAGGTAGACCGTTCGTGCAGGGTGACTCACAAAGAATCGGGAGCCGCACAGCGAGACTGTTCTAGTTTTTAGGGGGGCAGACTTAAGTTAAATGCTTAAACATTCAAACATCCAAATGTTTAGATGCTGTCGTCGGGATTGAACTTCTGGAGGTATTGAGTTACGGATTTTTCCACCAGCTCACTCATTTCCTGACCCGACTGCGCCGCTGCAGATTTTAGCTGGCGGTGCAGAAGTTTTGGCAGATAAACGGTGGTGCGGACAAAGTTGGGGTCTTTGCTTTTGGATAGCGCGGTGCTGGGAGAAAAGTCAGGTTCACCGGGCTTGAGTTTCTTGGCCTTCAGTAAATCATCAAAGCGGCTCATGGCAGTATCTCCTTTCCAACGGCGGTGTAGCACCCCCAAGCAGCTTTAGCATAAGGGTCTTTGATAGCGCTTACGGGAACCCCGGCGAGGGCAGCTTTTTGAAATACCGCCAGCCTCCTTATGTCAGACTTGAAAATGGGCAATCCTGCTTTTTCGATTGTTGCCCTAGATTCAGCCCCGACTTTACTCGGAGCGGGCGGGATGACTGTAAGCAAAATGCGGTAATTGGATTGCAGAGAATAGAGAGCTTCCACCATTTGCAGCATAGCGCTCAAGGCCATAGCATCGGGAGAGCTCGGCAGTATCAGCAAATCACACCCTTGGGCTAGAGTTTTCAGGTCTTCTGGAGTTGGTCGCGCCGGCGTGTCGATGACGATGTGTTCGTAATCCCTGGCATATCGCACGCCTTGCTTTTCATCGACCACTTTGAACGGCAGGGAACCGCGAGCAGCCCAATCTAAGGCACTGCGGTTGAGGTCGCCATCTACCAACAAAGCGGGTGCTTTGGTTTGCAAGTAAGCCGCTAAGTGCAGCGCTGTAGTTGTCTTCCCGACTCCGCCTTTGAATGAGGCGACTGTCACAATCATAGGTATATTGTTGAGTTCATCAACTAGATTTTACACCTTAAACATCTGAATGTCTAGATGATTGAATGTTTAGATGCTTGAAATCTCGAAAAAGCCATCCAGGTAGTGCTAAACAAGTAATGATGCATTGTAATAATGGATGAAATACCAGATTGCACCGATATGATTTTCTAAAGATTTTGAAAAGGACAAAGTTTTTCGGACTAGCCGAGACACCCGTTGCCTCAACGTATTGTTGAAGCGCTCAATGTAGCTGGTTTTGCCTGTTTCTTTTCCCACCGCTTGATGTCGTTTGGTCGGTAGAACAGCCCCATACGCTGCCCAAAAGTCCGTGTATGCAACTGCGCATTGGCGGTAGACAGGTGGTAACGATTGCCACAATTGGCGGGCTGCGGCTTCATCCCGGCTTCCAATGTAAACACCCACAATCTCGCGGGTGTCTGCATCCAGGGCCAACCAGACCCACTGTTTGTTTCCCTTGTTATCGACAAAAGACCACAACTCATCACACTGGATTGTTAGCCTCCCCTTTTTTTGGGTGTCACTTGGACTTGGCGTGACACCCCAGCATATTTCTCATTGATGTAGGTTTGTAGCCATTGCTCAGACACCTGAGTTGCACGGGCAATGCCAGCGAGGGAAATGCGTTCCAGCAGCAAGCGGTCAATCAATGCCCGGGTTGCTGTATCAATCATTTTCTTGTGCGGATGCTCAACAAATTGCCGTCCACAATCATGACACTTAAAGCGCTGTTTACCGTTGTGGATGCGACCGTTTTTGACAGTTCGGGAAGATGTACAGATGGGACAAGCAGGCATGAGCAGATAAAGATAATCAGGAAATCAACTTTTTTAACTCTTATATCACTTATCATTACATCTTGAGCGCTACCGCCATCCATATTCTCTACGCTCAGGAGTGCAGCCAGAGCGATCGTAGCCAGGGAGATTGCATCGTTTTCCTAAATCTTCGGTACGTTTGCACTTTTTTAGAGGTAGCCCGCCCTACGACTATTTGCCCTGCTGCCCTTGGTATTTGTTTCGCTCGCAGCGTTCTGTACCTCTGGGTCAGTTAACGCAAGCCTATTTCTAGCCAGATAGGCAACAGATTGAAGCAAAAGGATAAGAAATAAGTTCGCCATGTCGTACTCCTACTCTATGCAGGGTTTATCAGTAAGCTCAATAGGGCTTACTGGGTTATAGCCCAACATTCGGTAATAGAACCCTTGCTGGGTAAATAGTTCGGCGTGAGTGCCAGATTCGACAATCTCGCCCGACTGCATCACAAAAATCAGATCGCAGTCTACGGCAGTTTCGAGTCGGTGCGTGACCAAGATGATGGTTCTCTTGCGCCGCAGACGTTGCAGAGTCTCTAGAACCCACTGCTCGTGCTTCAAGTCCAGCGCATTCGTGGGTTCGTCAAGGATCAGTATGGGAGCCTTAGTGACAAGCGCTCGCGCAATAGCTAAGCGCTGTCGCTGTCCGCCGGAGAGGTTTTGACCGCTCTCAGCGATTAAGGTATCATACTGCTCCGGCAAGGTTTCGATGAACTCGGCTGCCCCAGATTCCACCGCCGCCTCCCGAATATCGGAGAGTAGAGCATCCGGGCGACCGTAAGCAATATTTTCTGCGATCGTTCCGGGGAAAAGCGGGCTGCCTTGCGAGACGAGCGCCATATGTCGGCGGACATCGGCAATCTTAAGGGTACGGAGGTCGAAGCCGTCGAGGAGGACGCTGCCCGATGTTGGGTCGTAGAAGCGCGGCAAGAGATTGAGCAGCGTGCTCTTTCCCGTCCCGCTAGGACCCAAAAACGCCACCATCTGACCCGGCTCGATACTAGCACTGATGTTACGTAAAACGGGTTGCCCAGAGTTGTACTCAAAGCTCACGTCGGCAAGTGCTAGTGTGCGGGAACGGACCGGAAGCGATCGCGCATCAGGCGCGTCTTTTATGGCGGGCGGCTCGTCAATAACAGTAAAGACGCGATCGCATGAAGCTACAAACGTTTGGATCTTAGTAGTGAACCCCAACACCCAACCTATCGGGTCCCAGAACTGCCCCAGGTAGGCCATGAATACGAGCAAATCGCCAATGGTCACGCCGTTGGATACCGGACGTAAGAACTGGTCGCGATAAACTAGGTATCCGCCGTAGCCTAAGATGACCCCGCTTCCCAGGGCGAAGACTACCTGAACCGCTAGCGGATAGAGGTTTTCTTGCCAATTGAGCCGCATGGATGCCTTGACGCTGCGTTCGACCATCTGCCCGAAGCGCCGCGACTCCGTTGCTTCTCGACCGAAGGACTGGATTAGCCCGATCGACTCTATACCTTGCTGCATGGTTGAGGTCATCACCGCATCGGTCTGCTTCGACTCCAATGCTCGACTCCTAATCCTTCCCTCGAAGTACCAATTCGCCAGTATTAGAAGCGGAGTAAACGAAAGTGCAAACACGGTGAGAAGGACGTGGCGCGATAGCATGATCCAGATCATCGCCGTCAGTGTCACCGATGCGGCGGTGGAGCCGATGAGCGTATCGATCACCCCCCAAGGGCCGAGGCTGTCGTAGCTCAACCGATAGATTGCGTCACCCTGCGATCGCGAACCATGCCAGCCGAGGCTAAGCGCCTGCATTTTGTCGTAGAGTTCGGTGCGAACCCGCAAGGTTCCGTTGTATTGGATGCGGTAGTTCAACATCCTACGAAGCATGAAAACGGTATCGCTCAGGATTCTAATAATCATCGCCACGAATGCCATTCCGAAAATTCGGTTCAGCGTGCCTTCACCGAACGGAGCAAGAAACAGCGTATGAATCCAGTTGGATGGAGGAGTTGGCGACAAAACCGTATCGACTAGAATCGCCATCGGCCAGGCGTTGAGAAGGTTGAAAAGCACCGATGCCCCGATTAAAAGCAAGAGCGTGACGATCAGCCAGAAGTCTTTGCGGAAGTAGGAAATAGAGCGCAGGACGATCCGCACCAACCAATGTTGGTTAATTAACGGCATCACCATTTTTGGTGAATTCTTCTGGCTCTTCAAACGTGCTTTGAATAGAAAATTCATGGATGTGCTGGATGCCTCTAAATAAGACAATGCACCAATTAGGAAGTTTCACCTTAGTCAGAGAAGCCAGAAATTAACTTTGGGTTTTAACCTTTGTTGTCAAGCAGGGCAGATGGAATGTGAGATTATTCGACTGGTGCAAGATTTAAATAGAGTTTCGTTGTTTAAGGGTAGCTAGATAGAAAGCGATCTCGCGCATGCTTCCTGGTGTGATGCAAAGCGCGTTGCTTTCCCGAAAACGGTCGCAAAGTAGAGACTATCTCAACTTTTTAATCGGAACTTCCCCCCTGTGGTCGATCGCATCCAAGCAAAAACCCCATCAGTCGGGCAATAGGGCTAACGCCCTCGCCCAATACATCACTACAATATTAGGCAACCTTCAGTAAATCCAAAGCTCTCTGTTGCAAAGGAGCCGGCATCGTCAGCTTGTCGAAACTAACTGAAACCCGAAGCAATTTAGGCTACACTCGATTTTTAGCGATTGTCGATAAATTTGTTATTAACGTCCAAAAACTTGGAACTGGAAAACCCTCAGAAGTAAATTTTGTTGAAGCTTTCCGTTTTGCGGGAGTGGATGGCTTAACCCGAACAACGATCGACCCCAAATCAGAAACATTCAACCGCTCCTCATCCTCGAAAAACGACAAACAACGACAACGGACGGTAATCGTTGACACATATGCCCTTCTAAGTAATAAGCTAACACACCTAAAAACAGGTGTGCAAGCATCATTCGTTGTATCGCTCGCAACAACACCCACAGCATCACTAAGAGCGAAAATACCACCCACACAACCAAGACACGAAGCTGCATTGCCAACTGCAACACCACCGATGCCGGAAGTCTCTGCACCTGACTCCATAGCCATTCAATCAAAGGAGGCTAGCGTGATGAGCAAACTGCAAGTACCCCATAAAGAAGCCACGGTCAGGTTTACCGTGGATATGGCGGAGTCCCTGCAGCACCGCAAACTATCGATGTTGGCCGCAAAGACAGGGCGCAAGAAAGTAGATATCGTGCGGATGTTATTGAAGGAGGTGGACGGGTAAAAGCGATCGTTCTAGCCCGCTTCAAGGTAGTGAAGAAGTTTTCCAAACCATCGAAATCTTGTAGCGGGCTGGTGACATAGTGGTTAGCCCACTAACCATCCGCCCTATCAGAGAAACCCTACAAACCAGGACAAAGAGAATGCGTTAGTTTCTATGAAAGGGTGTTCGTCCTAATTCAGCTCACGATCGCATAGATGCGCCTTCAATCTATCAATAATTCGGACAGTTTTTAGAACGATACTACAAACTTTAAAGGGCAAGGATAATAAAAAATTTGTATCCTGACCCAGCCGTAGCACTTCTAAGTCCTAGATGGAGAAATACTCTTTAACTGCTGCTTTGAGGCCAGGATTTGATTAAACTTAAAGGTAATGCGGGCTGGGATGGCCCAGTTTTTAAGAGCCGTAAGGGCGGGCATTTGACCACAATTCAAGTACGACGAATTGTCAAAGCAGCGGCTATGCGATCGCCCATTGAACCGGACGTTGCGGCTAAACTATCCCCCTATTAGTTGCGTCACGCTCATGCGTCACATTCTCTTTACAAAGGCGCACCGCTCCATTTTGTACAAGCTACTCTAGGACATACTTTAGTTTTCGCGACCAATGTCTATCTTCACGTACACCCAATGGATAGTACCTGTCTCATGACTTAAAATCGAATCGCACTCCCATTAAGAGCCGCGTGCGCTCCAATTTAATCAAGCGTTCGCCCTCTGTTGAACATACAATGGTGTTTATTTCGGGAAAAACAATGGAGAACACAGCTAGTTCAACTCGTTCTGGGGCTACCCAACTGACAGCGATTAATACGGCAAAAGTCCTCACCATTTTATTATTGGTTGCTTATGCCTTAATTTTTGGCATCAAAGACCTGCGCCAAATCATCTATCTTTGTTTACACATTAGTTATTGTCTGTGGTGGCTTGTTGAACAATGGTTTTATCCCCTGCGGCGACAACAGATATTCAGCGAACCGATTGGAGTTACTGGCTTCATCTTCAGTCTATTATTTGTCGGTGTTTTTTACTCTTTGCCTGGATATTTAGCCTTCACCAACCCGGAGCCTCTCTCTTGGGCAGCCGCTGCTGTTGCGCTACCACTCTTCTTTTTTGGCTCTCTAATCAATGCCACGGCTGACATTCAAAAACTGACGGCTAAGCAGTATGGAGCGGGTTTAGTTAGTGATGGGATTTGGCGCTTTTCCCGTAATATTAACTACTTTGGTGATTTGCTGCGATACCTAAGTTTCAGTGTTGTGGCGGGTTCCATTTGGTCTTATTTACTACCAAGTTTAATTGCTCTACTTTACATACAGCGTATTTTCTCCAAAGAAGAGTCAATGTCTCAAAAGTACCAAAACTATCAAGAGTATCAACAAGCCAGCACTCGTCTGATACCCTTTATTTGGTGATATCCAGCAATCTCTGCCTCGACTTGAGGCATTCAGAATGCCTCTTTTCAATAACGGGTACTCTAAAAAAAAGAGGCGTTAAGAGGGGTTGCCTAATAAATCTACTCGTTAGGCAGCGTCGGGCGTTTGTTCTCTAATGCTGTCTTACATTTATCCTGCTAAATGTAAGGCAGCATTCAGGGCGGTAATACAAAATAGTCGAACGTGAGTAAGAAAAAAATTAAAAAACAAGCGTAAGACTCTTCTTGCTCGTATGTCTTACTAAAAAGCAAGAAGAATCTTACAATAATAAGATATTGTAAGACGTAGACAAGATATGTCAAACAAGGAATTTATAATTTTTCTTTGCGACGCCGATATTCTAGAAGCGCTCGACTATCTAGGCAGAGAGCGCTACCATTTAACTACTTGCGGGACATATTAGACCTCTTGCAAAATAATTTTGTGCTATTATCGAAAGTTTAGCCAATTTTATAATCTATAGCGATCGCAAATCATTCATAAATCGATAGAGAATTCGAGCGAGCAGCAGTTCAATTCAGTGTTGGTTCAAAAATACCAAATTTGTGTAACTTGAGAAAGTCAAAGCTTTGTGCCTGTATGGTAAAATTGAAAAACCATTTAACTAAGGCAAAAGAACTGAGCCGACTCCCAAATTTTCTCACCCAATTTTTGGCATGAAGCCAAATATCTTCGACTGGATTCTGTTCGGGAGCATTAGGAGCGAACAGGACACAAGTTAAGGGCCATTCATCCCGCTCCTTCCCTTGATTAATTTCTTCTAGGTAAGCTTTCATCTCTTTATATTTATGATAACTAGCTCCATCCCAAATAATCAAATGTCTCGCTTCGGGATTTAAAGATTGTAAATCTTTTAAAAAAGCGACCGTATTCTCGGAATTTGCCGTCGCGTATTCTCGGAGAACAAACTGTTTTGTTAAATAATTTATTGCGCCATAATAAGTTTGTTTTTCTCTTTCATTTACCAGCGGTATTTCTATTCTCTCATTACGCTTTCCCCAAAGATAACCACAGACATCTCCCCAAAGAAGATGGCACTCATCAATCAAATACACCACAAGCTTTCTCGACTCTATAGCTTCCCGGTGTTCTTCCAGAGTTTCACAAATTTCTTGGTGCTTTTTTTTGACGAGTTCTTTATCACCTTTTGGGTTCTTTTTTTGAGACTTTTTCCAGCTAATTCCTGCTGACTTAAAGAGTCGATAGTAGCTAGTTTTAGATTTAAATTCAATCTGATACTTTTCGGCTATATAATTTGCGAGAGCGGATAAATCCCAGTGGTCTTTATTGGTTAACCATTGAATAATTTCCGACTGTTCTTCTGGCTTAAGTTGTCCCTGCGAGCCTTGATGATTTAAGAGCAATCCTTCAATTCCATGTAACGCATAATTAATTTTCCACTTGCTAATAAATGAAGAGGATACTCCCAAGAGCTTTTGAATAGTTTCGCGACAGATACCTTCACTTAGCATCCGGACGGCCAAAGCTCTTTTTAATTCTCTGGGATCGGGATTGCTGGCAATAAAATTTTTTAGCTCTAATAAAGCTTGGACTTCATGCTCCTCAAATTTTTCTGACAATTTATTTTGGGACATCTTAACTTCTACTTATACCAATTTACTATGAAGTTGCACTTAATATAGCTTCAAGGATATAGTCCCAACCACAGAGAGATAAAACTTCTTCATTCGTGAGAGATTTGATAATTGTATTTACCTGTTCTTTGAGTTTATCTAAACTCGAATAATTTTCCCACTTGAGGTCTTTTTTTGTATGCTCCCACAATCTTTCAATCGGATTTAATTCAGGACTATAGGCTGGTAAATATATTGGCATTACATGGTCAGCCCAGTCTAATAATAGAGCTTTATGAAAGCTACCATTATCCATGATAATTAGATTGAAACTCTCGCTCGTATTTTTGACCAAATCCATTTAAAAACTCTTGAAAACAGTTGTAATTTAGCTGAGAAAATTCTTGATAATATTGTTCACCTGTTGCTGGCTCTACGACTCCATAAATATAAAAGTTTCCTCGTTTCCATTGCTTTTTGCCAATGGGTTTTACCCCCTTTAATGTAATCATTCTGCCCTGCATAGTAATCAATCCAAATCTACTCTCGTCCTGACACCATATCCTTACAGGCTTGGAGTTTCCGAAATATTTAATCATTACTTTGATGAGTTCACATAGTTTTTTTTTGAAGCTTGCCTGCACCTCTTCGTTCGCTTTGTCACTTTGGGGTCTTGGGACTTTCAGGTCAGCTTTCAATTTATAATGCACTAGGTCATGTACGACTTTATAGCTCACTTTAATTCCGCATTCTTTTTCTAGCCAGCTCTGTAATTTGCCATAACTTGTTTCTCCCTGTGGTTCTTGCAGTTTTTTGATTAATTTTTCTCTCACCGAGGGTGGAATATGTGGAGTCTTTCCGGGAGCTTTTTTTATGCTAAGTAATTCATTAATTCCACCTTTTTTGTAAGCTCTTAACCAACGATATATTGTTGATTCATCTCGTTTCAACATCGTGGCTAATTCTGCTCTTTTTGGGATTTTTTTGGTGGCCAGCCAGTATAATACCAGTAATTTTTCTTTATTTACGGCGGTCGCATGACCTTCGAGTCGATGCGAAGAGTTCCTCAACCGTTTCCTGGATTTGTACCTGAAGTTTGTTCGCCATATTGGATTTCTTCTACTTTTACCCTATATTTTAGTGTACCTTCATAGTGAATTGGTATTAGATCCACCTCCCTCATTATACATGATTTATGATTTACAAATCATTTGCGAGCGCTATAGCAGGCTGGGCAAGTTTAAAAAGATGCCAATCAACCTAATAATTCAAAGTTTGACCTAAACTTGAGCAAACTTTTAAGGATAACACATATTTTTTTTGCAAGAGGTCTATTAGTAGAGCAAGGATTCCTCGCCCTATTAACAGCCTTAAAGCAGAGTAATTGCAGTCGATGCCGGAGCGCTGATCGAACCTGGACCAAAGCCCAAATTCACCACCCCACCAGTCAAACCAGGAAGATTGTTAATTGTCAGACTAACGCTAGTTTGACCGGGATTAAAGTTCACCGTGCCGGACGAAGGATTCACAGCAAATGGACTAATGTTGTAGTCTACGTTGTTCACAGGTTGACCACCACCAGGGGCAACAATTAAATAGTCCACCGAAGCCGAAACCGAAGTATTGCCAGTCCGATTAATCGTAAACTCTCCAGAACCACCATCAATAATAGGATCGGGAGACGAACCGTAAGAGAAGAAAGTCGGAGGCGTCACATTAGAAATCCCTTGATATTCAATGTTCCGCACTAGGTAGTCGGAACCATCGTTTTTGAAGGAGGTGGCGACGTAGGCAGCGGTGGGGCTATCGTAGGCTTTGGTGGAGAACCGCAGTTCGTCAAAAGTAGCGCCGCCCAGAGAGTCTCCTAATATCTGGAATTTGAAACTGCCATCGGTGCGATCGCCAATGAAAGTCACTCCATCTGAAGACACAGTGATGGGTTTTGGAGCGATCGGAGCGTTGAGGCGAGCGATCGTAAAATTGGTGGCTGCTACCAGAACCCCATTATTAAAAATTTGCAGGAAAGCAACTTCATTGCCTTGATCGCCCAAACCTGGACTTGTTTTGGGAGTCAATCCACTCAGGTCGATCGTTGTGCTAGTGATGTTTTGGTTATCTGCCCATTTCACCTTCAGCGCCTGAGATTGATTGGTGTTGGGGTTATGGTTGATTTCCGCCCGAATTTTCTTGGCGTCGGTGAACCAACCATCATAAGAGGATGGGACACCAATACCACCGGTACTGCCGTAGCTCAACCAGCTTTTAGGGTTTTCGTTCGTTGCTAAGGTGAGGTTGCTGATGACATTCGGGTTAAGGTAGTCAGTTTCCACGCCATCAAAAGCTATCCCAGACAGTTTGATGCCTTGATTCTGGGCGGCATTCGGCCATTTGGTGATCAGGTCATTGACACTGCTGTAATTATTGGTTTGACCCAAAGAACCAGTAAGAGTCGGCGTGACTGTAGGGTTAAATTCATAAGCGCCAATATCAACGATCGCACTTCCGTTATTATCGCCATCTTGAGGGCGGCTCACACCGCGCTGATCCGTAGCCGGCGCGCCCGCACCAGTACCAGTATCAATTGCCGGACTTCCTACTAGCAGCGG
>NZ_JAUBSF010000228.1:0-1464 GCF_036704615.1 Microcoleus sp. K4-B3 | reverse complement strand
TCATGTGACAAAAATGATTCATCAGGAATTAAATCAGGCGAGAATCGACCAAAAAAAGGCATCATCATCGCTAAAAGCTTAACGGGTGACAACGCACCTATAATGCTTGCTGCATGAGGGATAGGGCGTAGAAGCCACGCTGAAAATAGAGACGTTTATGGGGCTTGAGTGCAATTAGGCTTATTACCCAATCGTTCCATAATTCCATCCCATAGATCCACCGTTGTCCATAGAGGCTCAGACTAAATTCACTTACGAAGTGGGGTTTTGTCTTGATGCTCATTGAGCCGTCCAGCATAAATTTCTATACCTAATTTCTTGAGCCATTGTCCGTGAATCGTCGCCAAACTATAAGCTATCGCAATCAACAAGACTAAGGCTAAAAAGCGAGCTTCATTGACCTTGGTATCTTCTCGCATTATAACCACCGATTTTGTAATCTTTGAACATCTGTTCGATGCCCCACCGACAACAATAAACACCTAAAGTAAGCTTCAGATTGGGGAGATTTGTCAGAATATACCAAGGTTCTTTTGGCCCTAGCTTACGATATTTTCGTTTCCAATATACAGCCAGATTAAATGGTCCTAAACCGTCTCCTTTATTTGCCAAAATATTCTGATAAAAATTGGACATCCCAGGTTTGAAGCCAAGCTTTTTGAGCACTTGATAGTCTTCACCTAAATTCTCTTGAAATTGGAAGTCCTTTTTCTGACGTAGTGCAAAGGATACGCCCCTGGAATCAAGCCATGATGCGAGTTTGGGGCTATGGAACTCTCGATCGCCATTATACCAAGACGGGATAGTTCTTAAACAGAAGAAGGACTGTACCTAAAAGTCGTTTTTGAGTCTTGAGGTCACTGTTACCTGACTTCTTTAAGACTTCCCAATATATCGGAAGAGCATGAGTCCCCCAGACCAGACTAACCATAAATATATTGTGTCCTTTCCACTGTGTTCGATCGATTGCAATGATCCAATAGCCATACTTTTGATGCTTGAGTTTTCGTACACAACGACGTTGTTCTCGGTTTAAGCGCTTGGACGTTTGCTCGCTCACAATCCAATATTTAATCAGGGGAAACCACAACAGTTTGACGCACAACTGAGGCAACACTAAAAAGCGTTGTAAGTTTCGGAAAGCGGCTTTGATATTGAATCGGTTGAGGAAAGACACTGGCTAATACGGAGAGTTTGACCTGACGATGAGCCTGAAGCAATAACAACAGCAGTTGTAAGGTTAAGTACTGGCTTTCATTGAGATGAGGGAGCAGGATTTTTTGGTATGATGGGGGCAACATTTTGTTTTTTGGGGAGCCCGTGTGGCTCCTTATTTTTTTGCCTTACCATTCTCTCAAACCTTTGTCCTGTTTAAACTAGAGGTGCCTTGGTGCGACTCGTTTAACCTAAAATAAGGGCTTAAACCCTTGTGGGACGGTTAGCCTAGCCGATTAACTCGGTTAG
>NZ_JAUBSF010000227.1:0-1473 GCF_036704615.1 Microcoleus sp. K4-B3 | reverse complement strand
TTACTTCCTGGTTTTGGTATCCAAACTCTTCTAGTCGGTTTGGATTTTCCAGTTAGTTTTAGTTCCCTTGCCAGTTCGAGACGAGCTGCTGGGGATAAGCTTTTTAGCCCGTCCACTCCTGCTGTCTTTTTGTCGGGTAGGAGAGAATGCGTCGCCACATCTCTCCCCCCTAAGAACCGGACTTGACAGTTTCCCATCATCCGGCTCAAGCCTCCAAAACCTCAGAACGTTTGCTTGTATGTTCATGCCTGTGGCAGGCTTTGTGAAGGTGAACAAGGTTTTGGGCCTTGTCCGTGCCTCCGTCTTTCACCCGAATCTTGTGATGGGTGTGCAGTTCTTCTCCGTTGAACAAGTGTTCACCGCATATTGGACATTTCCAATCTTGGTTGACCGCCACATTATAGAGTTTTGAGCCTTTTGCCCAATACGATTTCCCGTATTTGGATTGGCGGTCTTGCCAGTATTTGGTGAGTGCGGGGTCATCAGGAGATGCCGTGTCTTTAACTTTGACATGGCGTACTATGGGAATGTATGACAGCTTGGGCAGGGTTATTAATGTTTCCCTACCGTTTCTGTTTTTAAAGGGTTGGGCAAAGTTCCACTTCGTCTCATTGATTGTTCTAAAGTATTTTTTGGCTACCCAACCTTTCCCCTTTTTGGGATGCCTTCTTAGCGACCACTTCCAAAGCATTTGCCATATTCGGTAGTCAACGTAAGAAAATGTCTCCTTGCTGACTTTGTGCTTGTAGTAGTTTCCCCATCCTCGAATAATTGGGCTGAGGTATTGGATAACTGCCGTTGCCTTTACCGTCTTATGTTGATTCAGCCATTGTTGGATTCCTGCTAAGAATTCTTTGACCTTCTCTTTTTGCGGCTTGATGAGACACTTACCCTTGTAGTGTCGGACATTGAACCCTAGAAAGTTGAATCCCTCAGTAATCTGAGTAATTTTGGTTTTATCCGAATTGAGTTTTAGACCTCTTTGATTTAGCCATTCTTCTACGATGGGTTTAATGGCTTCCAAATTCTCACGATTTTCTGCGGTGATGATGAAGTCATCAGCGTAACGAACAAACCCATATTTTGGTTTGTGTTCCCTCTCCGTTCTTTTTCTACCTTTTGAGTCGGTATATTTGTACTC
The DNA here is from genome assembly GCF_036704615.1 of Microcoleus sp. K4-B3. NCBI lineage: Bacteria > Bacillati > Cyanobacteriota > Cyanophyceae > Oscillatoriales > Microcoleaceae > Microcoleus > Microcoleus sp. K4-B3. Next base: position 332 of record NZ_JAUBSF010000227.1, on the reverse strand, counting down.
CTTCGTCTTTTTATGTTGGCTTAGGAGTTTTTCCATTCCGTCGAGAGCTATATTTGCCAAAAGGGGACTTATAATCCCTCCCTGTGGCGTTCCGCTTTCTGTATCGTGGAATATTTCCGCCTCTACATATCCTGCTTTTAACCACTGTTTGATTAGCTCTTGACCAGGGATTTCTCCTATGGCATTGAGCAGGTATTCGTGGCTAATATTGTCGAACGCCCCTTTTAGATCTGCGTCCAATATCCATCTGTCATTGGGAGCATCCCGGTTTTGTAAAAGCCTCAAATGGCCAAGAGGTCGTTGAGGTAAGCACAACGAAGTTTTAGCATTTG
>NZ_JAUBSF010000136.1:0-11343 GCF_036704615.1 Microcoleus sp. K4-B3 | reverse complement strand
GAAAAACTTTTTGACTCCAACTTTTCACAACTGATAAAAAATTTCCACACACATCTGCGGAATGTGGGATAGATTGTAAGCGAGCATCTGTATGGACACGGAAATGCCTTCTCCTTAGAGAGATATGCGACTTTTAATAATTGGTATAAGATTAAAAATTGTAGCAAGATATTTTGGAAGTGGTATAACAAATGACACGATCGCATTTTCCCCTAGTTTAAGACAATGGTTCCCAACCTAGAATTTCCGCAACTTGCTGTGCCAAACTCAAAGGATCAAAAGGCTTAGCAATCACCCCCGCTACCCCCAAATCAGCAAATTCGCTCAAATCCATCGCCTGCACCTTAGCAGTCAGGAAAATGACCGGAATCCCCCGAGTAGCCACATTGTTTTGCAGCAAACTAAACAGAGCAACTCCGTCCATATCCGGCATCATCACATCTAGCAGAATAGCGTCAGGGAGTTGAGTTTCAGCTAAAAGCCTTCCTTCGCTGCTGCTGAGCGCGCTCAGTACCGTCCAGCCACCTAAATGTTCCAGACAGGCCTGGATGACGCTGCAGAGGTTTTTTTCATCATCGATTACCAAAATGCGCTTTGCTGACATAATTAAAACTCTAATTTTAAATTAATCATGGTAAACCGAAAAAGGACTTACGCACGCTGCCTCATCAACCCGGTTTCTTCGCAGATATAGCAGAAGGAAGAAGCAAGACGGAAGAAGAAATCAGCAATAAAATTAACTGTTTCAGCAATTAAGAACGTCCTAATAGTCTTGGCGGTTGCTATATTTTGCCGCTCACCTACTTAAACCGAGAACATAAAAATCGATATAGATCCCTCGCAAACTCATTCTCCCCGCGTGCGTTGCGAGGAACGTTGCTTTCGCGATGTCTTATGAAAGCAATCTCAAAACTCAAAACTTTTTCCCCCTTCGCCTTCCAACGGTGCAGGCATTGTGAAATAGAAACTGCTTCCTTCTGAGACAACACTTTCAACCCAAATTCTGCCGCCGTGCTGCTGCACGATGCTGCGACATATAGCCAAACCTAAACCGGTACCTCCTTTTTGGCGGGAGTCAGAAGCATCGACCTGTTGAAACCGTCCAAAGATTGTTTCTAGTTTATCAGCAGGAATCCCCCGCCCTCTATCTTTGACTTCAAATAAAACCCGATCGCCCAAATCTTTAACCCTGACAGTTACTGTACTCTCCGGAGCCGAGAATTTAATCGCATTGCTCAACAAATTTACCAGCAGTTGAACGAGCCTGTCGGGGTCAGCCCAAATTTTTGCCGTTTCTGGCAAAATAGACAAATTAATGTTATTCTCAGCAGCTACAGACAGCAAAGCTTCCGCAGACTTCCGAATCAAAACAGCCGCATCGCACCACTGCTTGACGAGGATAACTTGGCTCGAATCAAGCCGCTCTAAGTCTAGAATATCGTTGACCAAACGCACTAACCGTTCGGTATCGCCAGAGGCGATTTCTAACATCTGTTTGGCAGTTTCCGGTTGCTCTTTCAGTACGCCAGCCGCCAGCAAACCTAAAGAACCGCGAATTGAGGCAAGCGGCGTTCGCAGTTCGTGGCTGACAATCGAAATAAACTCATTTTTCATTTTTTCAATTGCCCGACTTTCTGTGATATCTGTGACTGTGCCGACGTGACCGATTAGTTGATCTCTGTCAAAAAAAATCGGAGATGTTTTAAGCCGACAAAACCGGATTATTCCGTCTCGCTGGATGTGGCGGAATTCGCAGGAAAATTCCCCATCAAGCGATTGCGATTCCGACCACTTAGACAGAATTAATTTGATGTCTTCGGGGTGAACAAACCGCATCCAGCCTTTTCCTAAAGCTGCTGCCTGTGTGAAGCCGCCAATTGCTTGACAGCGGGGATTTGTATAGGTACATTTCCCCTCAGTATCGATTTTAAAAATGCCGACGGGCGAACTTTCGCTCAGAGAGCGAAATAAAGCTTCGCTTTCTCGGAGTTCTGCTTGAGAGCTTTCTAGTTCTCGGGTTCGCTGCAAAACTCGCATTTCTAACAGTTCGTTGAGCTGTTGGAGGGCGGCTTCAGCAAGTTTGCGGTCACTAATATCGCGGTGTACTGATACCCAATGGGTAAACCCACCTGTTTGGTCAGCGATCGGCACAATGCTGATTTCTACCCAAAATTCCGTCCCGTCTTTGCGATAATTGATCAAGTCAACCCGCATCGGCTGCCAGGTTTCCAAAGCTGTCCGAATTCGATCGAGACTGGCGCGGTCTGTTTTGTCTCCTTGCAAAATGCGCGGGGTTTTGCCCAAAACTTCTTCTAACGTATAGCCAGTCATCCGCGTGAAAGCTGGGTTGACATAAAGAATTCGCGGGCCCGGTTCGTGAATCGGTTCAGCTTCCGTAATTAACACGGCGTCGTTAGTAGTGGTGACTGCTGATTCCAACAGGCGCAACTGTAATTCTCTAGCTTTGCGATCGGTAATTTCTGTAACTGTCCCCACCATCCGCACTGCATCGCCTGCTTCATTGTAAAAAAACTTACCTTTCCCCTCAATCCAGTGAATGCTGCCGTCCGGCCAAACCACGCGGTTTTCGTTACAGAAATCCGATCGCTGGGCGATCGCCTGATTTATAGCATTCTGAATACTGTTTAAATCTTCTGGGTGAACGCAAGCTGCAAAACTTTGATAAGTTCCACCAAAAGTTCCCGGGGCCAACCCATACAACTCTTCGTGTTCCCTCGACCAAATAATGCGATTTTTCTGCAAGTCCCAGTCCCAAAATCCGATTTTGGTAGCCGACAAAGCTAAGCTGAGCTGCTGATTGGTTTTCCGCAACTCCATGCTAGTAATAGCAACTCGAAGTTCTCGGACTATTTCAATTTCGCACTGCTGCCAAGGCAAAGATTTTAACCTCACAGTTTCTTGCCACAACTCAAAGGAATTGCGAGGAGACATCAGCCTGCTGCCATCCGGCTTTAATTCAATTGACCACTCTGGTTCACCTGCCCAGTTGACAGTTTGAATTACTTCGGGACGGAACCACAAAATGTAATAATTTTGCATCTCGGACATGGCAAGTATCAGCAAACCGCTAGCCACTTCTTTAAACTTCTCGGAGGGCGGATACAGCTTTGAGAGAGAATCTGTAGGAAAAATATCATTATTTTTTTGACTTTTTATCCAAGCAATTAAGTTTTCGATTTCTACCAATTCCGGGGTTTGGCCGATGGTTGTTAAATTTTCATTGGCACACACAACTGCACCGGTAGCGCCCACTAAGGCCAGCAATTCATCTCGGAATGTCAGCAAACCTTCTACAAAGCTGTTTTTTTGAGAAATTTCTTTAATAAATTTATGGCAATTTTGTTTTAAATAAATACCATATTCCCAGTTTTCGCTATCTTGTTTGTAGCTGAGTTCGAGATTCACAAACTTTGCTAGCATTTCGCAAGCCGTTCTTGTTTCGTAGTTGACATACTTTCGTGTTGGGTGGTGACAGGCTATCAATCCCCAGACTTTTTTATCTTTGATTAATGTCAGGGTCATGCTAGCGGCAACGTTCATATTTTTGAGATATTGAACGTGGCAAGGGGAAACTGCTCTCAACAAAGAGCAGCCCAGATCCACAGGGCGACCAGTCAGCGGATTGCAGTGAGGAATTAGTTCTACAGGCTGACAGTTAATATCGGGAATAAACCGAATTAAATTCATGTTGAACAGTTTTCTTGCCTGGGGGGGAATATCGGTAGCTGGATAGTGCAGTCCCAATAAAGGAGCCACACTTTCTACTTTGTCTTCGGCGACAACTTCCCCCGCACCGGTGGCATCAAATTGATAGACGATCGCTCGATCGAAACCGATCATCCTCCGCATTTCTTCCACTGCTGTCTGACACAGCACTTGCAGGTTTGGTGTTTTGTGGATTTTGTCGATCGGCTCTTGAACTAAATGATAACAATTCAAACAATCGCTAGCTTGTGGGGAAACAATCGGCTCTAGCTCAAAAATTAATGCTGAACTAGATTGATGCAGCGTCCCCTCAAAAAAAGACTGGCGGTTTTTACTTTTGAATGATAATCTGATACCGTTAGATTGATGACAGTTTTCAGATAAAGCTTTTTCTATAGCCTCAATTTCCTCAGTCTCGACAAATTCATGTAAAAATTGCCCCAAAAGTTCTTCGGCGTAAATGCCGAGAGCCTCAAAAGTATTGTTGCTAACTTGCAAAATTTTCAACACAGGAGATTCCAGCACCAAAAGGATGCCATGAGGTTGAATCGAAGCCTGGGCGTAAATTTGTTCGCAGTCGCTATCATTGAGAGTGCCTGTGTCTGAGGGCAATATCCTTGCTTTCATATGATTAATACTTCTCTAAATTAGTCTATGTTCTGGAGGAGCGGGCCAACATCAATCAACGCCACCGCGTCCGAATCGCACAACCACACAATCCCAATTCTTGGCTAAGGCTTCCTGATTCGTTTCGGACACGGACTGCATATTTCCTCCTAGTTATACCAGTTCAAAAAAAGAATACAACTGTAGGCAGGTGCTCGAAACCAGAAGTTTCATCAGTCATTCCGAATCCTTCAGTTCTTTAATTCTTTAATTTTTTAATCTAAAAGGGTATTAGTGTTGTGCCTGAGCCAGTCTGTGCCTGAGTTGAGTCCGCTCCAAACGATTCAGGAGGCGAGCAATCAATTCCGGTTTCACGATCGGCTTGTTCACGTAGTCGTCAGCACCTGCGACAAACATTTGGCGCACTGTTTCCGACTCGGAATGAGCCGTCAAAAATAGCACGGGGAGCCTGCTCCAGCGCAAATCGTTGCGCACTGCCAAACACAGCTCGATACCACTGTAACCGGGCATCTCCACATCTAAAATTAGCAAATCCGGACAAGTGGTTTCGAGTACCTCCCAGAACTTTTCGGGATCATCCAATGTTGTTACTTGAAATCCCCAAGGTTGTAGAATCACTTGCAGTGCAGCTAATAGATGCACGTCATCGTCTACCACCATAACTTTAGCTTCAGCAGGGCCAGTCTGGTCGAGAACTTGGGCGACTGCTTTGAGTATATCTGCTGGGGGGATAGATTTGTGTAAAAAGCCGGAAGCTCCCAAACGAGCAACTTCTATTCGATCGCTCAATTGATTGTGCCCGCTAAAAACTATCACGGGAATTTCGGGTTTTTCACTGCGGAGTTCGGCTAGGAAAGAAAGTCCGTTTTCCTGAGTTCTGGAAAATGTCAAATCCAGCAAAACCGCGTCGGGAGGCTGTTGAGAAATCGCACTTCTTGCCGCTTGCGCAGAGTTGGCGACTTCCATCTGGAAGCCGAAAGCGGATGCTACTATTTTCAGTTGATCGCTCCCAAAAGTATCATCATCAACAATCAGCATTCGGCGCTTCTGGGAAACCGCAGGAACCAAATCGCCTTCTGGTTCGGGCGACGGGCGATCGAATATCTGTTTGAGCTTATCCAGAAATCCCTCAATCTGCTGAGCCGTCTCCGGTTGTAAGATGTTTTCAGCCTTGAACAAATGTTCTATCTTGCGCGCAACTTCCGAACCTTTGGGCAGCCCTAAAGTTCCCAAAGAACCGACTAATTTGTGAGCTTGAGCCTGGGCTTCCTGGCGCAGTTCGCCCTCCAAGGTTCCGCTTTTGAGTTGAGCGATCGCGCGATCGAATATCGCCACCTTGTCTATAAAATTGGCTTTTAAATTTTCCCGCATTTTGGCAACCACATTCTGGACTTTAACGCGGCGGTCGTCTTTGTTTAATTCCTGGCTCGACCCGCTGGATTCAGCAGATAAAGTCTCTTGACTTTTAGCAGTTTCTGCCGTTTCCCGCGCAACTTTTGGGCTCTCAATATCCTCTTGCAAACTTTTGAGCCGATAGCCCAGTCCGTACACGGTTTCCACTAAATCTACAGTCATCCCGGCTGCTTTCAGCTTCTGCCGCAGCCCCTTGATGTGAGCGGTAACGGCTTCTTCCTGAGGAAATTCGCCGGCCGACCAAATGCGATCGAGGATGGCGCTGCGGCTGAAAATGCGCCGGGGATTTCTCAGGAAAAGTTCCAGCAAATTGTACTCTTTCGGAGTCAAGTGCAGCACTTTTTCGGCATAAGTTACTTCTGTAGTGTCCGGGTTGACTTGCAGTTTTTCCCAGGTCAAATTTGTACTCGACAAAGTTGCCTTACCCCGGCGCAGCAAAGCGCGAATTCGAGCGATTAATTCTTCGAGATTAAAGGGTTTGACCACATAATCGTCTGCACCCGCCTCTAAACCTTGGACTCTATCGTTGCTGCTATCTAGTGCTGTTAGCAGTAAAATCGGCATTTGGCAGCCGGACGATCGCAATTTCCGACACAAACTAATGCCGTCGAGTTTAGGAATCAGGACATCCAAAACAATCAGGTCGTAATCGTATGCCTGCACCAACTGCAAGGCTGTTTCACCGTCTGCTGCCGCATTCACATTGTAATTGTGAGAGTTCAGCGCTTGGGTCAGCAAACTGACTGTAACTGTGTCATCTTCTACCAGCAGAATTTTCATAAGCGTAACCTGTTGTTTAATCTATTTTAGTGACTGACTTCTTATCGAATTATTGGGATAGTTAAATAACCTTTTTCCTAGTTTATTTTAAATTTTCCCACCCTCAGTCTAACAAATAGTATTCTTGAATATAGTAAAATGGTAAATTATTCTTGGGATTTTTTTTACCTGTCCCAATGTTTCATCGGATTCTCCCGGGGACTTTATGGTTTTTTTGACTTCAGCGCCTGCTGAATTTTTTGAATCAGATATTGCGATGAATCTTGATGCTTAACTAAGTTTTCCAACTCAGAAACCGCGACTTCGGCGTTTTCTATCTCTTTAACTAAAGAATCAGCGGTAACACTTTTTCTGACTCCCAAAGGTTGTTTGATAGCGGTCTGTGAATTGAAATCTTTTTCCGCTATTAATTCCTCCAACTCTAACAGCGCCATTTCCGCGCGATCGATCTTGATGGTCACAGATTTAGCCACATTAGCACCCGCTCTTGCTGCCTGCGTGAGTTCATGAACGCGAAGTTTAAACCGGCTGGCAATTTGCTCCATTTGAGTCCCTAATTCAAAAGTTTTACTCGCCAGTCTGCCAATTTCCAGACTCACTTGGCTCAGACCGCTGGGCTGACTTCCCATTTGATTGGTAACTACAGCCACCTGTACTGCTAAATGCCTGACTTGTTCGATCGCTTCCCGGATGGTTCGGGAAGTGCGGTTAACCGTTTCTAAATCATTAGCTATTGCTTTGCCAACGCCCAAAATTTTCTCTGTATTGTTGCAAATAGAATTAGCACCTTGAAACGTAGCTTGAAATGCTTGGCGACCTTCTGAGGAAATCAGTTTCGCAATCCTCACAAATCGCTGATTCATTTGAGCAATTTCTTCAGCTTGTTTTACCAGTGCCACTTGCTGGGAACTGGGAGTAGTATTCGAGTTTTTGGTTTGACGTTGTTGGGATTTTAAAAGCTCATTACATTCGTGGAATCTCGCCTGTTCTTGTTGAATTACCGCCAGATATTTGTGCCTTTCTACTCGGTATTTTTGAATAACTTTGTTAGCTTGCGCTAAAATTTTCGACTGGGCAATCACCAGAGTATGAACGTCCAAAATGCGGTAAGTCCGGTTTTCCATTACTACAATAATCGGTTCATAAATCAAGTCTTTGTGCCTGTTGAGAGACGCTTGCACCGCATCCTCAACTTTCCATTTTTCCGAAAGCAGCAAAGGCGGAATTCTAATAAAATCTAACAAGCAGCGAATCGGGTGCTGCCCGTAAAGTTCTAAGCGATCGGGAAGACTCATTTGCTCTCGAAACTTGACGCGAGAAATCATGCCCAATACCTGTGATTCGTGGGTAATAATGACTCCCGGCAAGTCTGGTTCTTGCTCGAATCTTTCAGCCACTACCTGTCCTGGAGTTGCAGCACTCACTTGAAAGTGGTGACAAGGCAGATGTCCGATAGTGAAATCGGGGGTGAGTTGAGTTGGATTGCTCATTTACCCGGATCGTGTTAAGTAGAAGTTAACAAATTATATATTGATATTATACTGGAATAAGATTTTTTAAAGTAGTCAAGAACCCACCACTCATCGGAATACCGATTTAGTGGGGGCTTGAAAGAGTCCTAGTTGACCAGCCTAAATCTTAACTGACAGGAGTTGTGGGCAAGTGTTGAAGTTCACACGCCCGGAATCTGTAGCTAGTTAAGATATCTGTAACGAAAGCATTAAACAGCCATTTGGGAGGCAGTGTGTTTGGCAAAGTACCGACCTACAACAAAGGCCCGTGCTAACTTGACCCCAGCAATGGGAGTGGAATTCCTTAGTTGCCATAAAAAACCCGGTTCACAAACACGACCAGAAGCGATCGATTATTCAGCCGTATCTGTGCCCCCCATTTCCTCCCACCGCTTTCGCGCTCTTACAGCTATAGTGGGGTAACTCGCGACAAAGAAAGATGACAACTATAGGGAGAAATAAGCTTTCTGGCTCCTGGCTCTGACGAGAGCCAGCCTTCTGACTACTTTCATCTCAAGTCTCTTGGAGCGGCCGCGCCTGCTGCGCCCCTGGTTCCGTCCCCACAAAAGGGGTCTTCATATTTTGTTCTTTAAAACAACCGGGAAAATATCTAGATTGAAACCAAAAACCTTAAATCGGACTTTGCCGCTAGCAACCTTTGAGGCTGCTTACCAGTTGTTACAGCAAATGGCTGAACTTCCCGGGGCGATTTGGCTGGCCGACGATGCGATCGCTGATTATCAAAATCTGGAAAACTCGTCGGAAAGGTTTGCAGCAGTGGTATCCGATCATTTTAGCGGGCTGCTGCGGGGCAAGCTATTAGATGAGTTCGCAACAAACGGACGCAAACACAGCGAAAAAAATCTTAATTCGCAATTGAATGTGCAGTTGACTTTCGATCCCGGGGCGATCGCCAATTTCCTCTCTCCCCTCGCAAACAAACTCGCAGAAATAACGCCCGCACCCTCGCGGCAAATTGACATCCGCGCCCTCAAACAAGCAATTAAAAATATACAGCCAAACTCGGCAGTTTTTCAAAGCGAATTCACCCTAAATTTGCTGGATATTCTCGGTTCAGATGCCAGAAAAAACTGTCACCAGCCCCTACAACACCAAGCAGAAATAGAGCAAAATTCCGCGCCAAAAGTGATAGCTCCAGAAACGCTACAGATCCAGATTGCCGAAGCCGTCAATCAATTACAAGTTGCCAGTCCCTGCATTTCATTTTGTCAGCCAGTGGAAGATGCTTTGCAGCAGCAGCTCGAACAAGAGCGACTTTTGAACCAAGTGACAACTCAAATCCGCCAGAGTTTGGAATTGCCTGTAATTTTGTCAAAAGCAGTCGAGCGAGTGCGAGAGTTTTTGGAGGTCGATCGCCTGTTAATCTATCAATTTGAAAAAGTGCCAGCGCCGCACAATGGTGAGTTAGCTAAAGAAATACCTGCGGCGGTTTCAGAGTCAGGCGAAATCAAAGAAAATTTCGGGTCTTACTTGTATTTAGGTCGCGTCACCTACGAAGCTTTAGCCAACGATGCTATCTCGTCTGTAATGAACTTTAGTGATGGCGCGCAGTGTTTTACCAATGGAGTCATTGACAGAGAGAAATATCGCAAAGGTTTGGCTTTGTGCGTCGCGGATGTGGAAACAACTTACTCTTCGCAACCTTGTTTTTTAGAGTTGATGCGGCGGGCGAAGGTGCGCGCGAAGTTGCTAGTGCCGATCGTAGTTCAAGACGACTTGTGGGGGCTGCTAATTGCCCACCAGTGTACTTTTCGGGAGTGGGAAGAAAGCAAAAAAACATTTTTGCGGCAAATAGCAGAACATTTGGCGATCGCCATTTATCAAGCCGAACTTTATGCACAAGTCCAGCAGCAAAAGCGCACCTCAGAACAGCGCGTAATAGAGCGCACGCGAGAACTGCGCGATGCACTAGCCGCCGCCCAGTCGGCTAGCCTCGCCAAGAGCGAATTTTTGGCAGCTATGAGTCACGAATTGCGGACTCCCCTCACCTGCGTCATTGGCATTTCTGACACCCTGCTGCGGTGGTCTTACGGCAAAGTTGGCAGCAAAGAAGTGCCGGTGCAAAAGCAGCGGCAGTACCTGCAAACTATCCGGGACAGTGGCGACCACTTATTAGAATTAATTAACGATATTTTAGATTTATCGCAAGTAGAAGCGGGAAAAGCAGTATTAAAAATTAGTGAATTTTCAATTTCTAAATTAGCTTCTCAGAGCCTGCACGCCCTGAAAGAAAAAGCTATGGCTAAAGGCGTGGAACTGCTGCAAGAACAGCGGATAAAACAAGAGTGCGATCGCTTCACCGCTGACCCGCGCCGCTTGAGACAAATTCTCTTCAATCTTTTAGGAAATGCGATTAAATTTACTCCCGAAGGGGGGCGAGTCATCCTGCGAGTTTGGGTGACAGAAGATAAAAATCGAACGCCGGCAGTGCGGCAGCCCGGTACTGCACCGGCCGGCAGCACCGCTGTTTTTCAAATCAAAGATACCGGCATTGGAATTCCCGAAGATCAGCGATCGCTTTTGTTTCAAAAATTCCAGCAGTTGGATTCCCCCTACCGCCGCGAATACGGCGGCACCGGTCTCGGATTGGCATTAACTAAACAGTTAGTAGAGCTTCACGGCGGCGCGATCGAAGTCCACTCTAAAGTTGATGTCGGCTCTACTTTTACCGTTTTTATACCCATCCAAACTCAAAGCAAAGATGAATCCACAAAATTCAAATATGAAAAATCGAATTCATCTTTACCGCTGCATTCTTCCTCCTTGCGGGGCAGCCTCGTGCTCGTCGAAGAAGATGAAGAAACTGCCATGCTGATTTGCGATATCCTGACAGTCGCAGGACTGCAAGTGGTGTGGATGATTGAAGGTTCGGCGGCGGTCGAACAAATTGAACTTTTGCAGCCGAATGCAGTGATTGTGGATATGCGTTTGCCTGGTATGAATGGCTGCGAAATAATTCACCAACTGCGCCAAAAACCCGCTACTGAAAATATCAAAATTCTGGCTTTAAGCGCTAATGAGATTCCCGCAGATGAGATATCTTTCGTGACGGGGGGAGCTAACGATTGTTTGGCTAAACCGATTCACCCTGAGCAATTGCTTGACAAAATTATTTCTTTAATGGCCGGGATTGGTAATGGGTAATGGGGAATTGGGCATCGGGCATCGGGCATCGGGCATCGGGCATCGGGCATCGGGCATCGGGCATCGGGCATCGGGCATCGGGCATCGGGCATCGGGCATCGGGCATCGGGCATCGGGCATC
>NZ_JAUBSF010000226.1:0-1496 GCF_036704615.1 Microcoleus sp. K4-B3 | reverse complement strand
ACCGATTTAATCACTTTGGAGTTGGAAAGATATGAGTTGGCAGAACTCAATCTGATCGCCGGACAGAAAGCCAAAGCTGCCACAGCTTATGAGTCGGCTGTCAAATATTTGCATGTGGGTTTAGGACTTCTTGCCCAAGATAGCTGGGAGAGTCAGTACGAGCTAACGATCGCCCTCCATCTGGAAGCAGCAGAAACTGAATATATAAATACTAACTTTGAGCGATCGCAACAGTTGTCTGCAACGATCCTGAAACAAGGGAAAACCCTTCTGGAAAAAGCCAAGGTCTACGAACTAAAAATTCAATTAGAGATGGCTCAAAATCGGATGAAATCAGCTGTAGATAATGGGATCGAGGTTCTAGAAATGTTCGGAATTAGCCTAGAGCAAGAACCCCCTCAAGAACTAATCTTTGAGGATTTAGCTAACTTGCCACCCATGACAGATCCCGATAAGCTCGCAGCTATGCGGATATTAAATATCATGACAACGCCGGCTTTTGTTGGAAATACTGCCATGTTTCCGCCAATTCTTTATACAAAAATAACTTTGTCTATTAAGTATGGAAATTCGCCTCAAGTCGCTTTTGCTTATGCTTGGTATGGAGCGCTACTCTGTGGAGGATTAGGAGACGCAGATTCTGGATATCAATTTGGCAAACTAGCTATTTTGTTATTAAACAAATTTAATACAATCACCCTGAAATCTAAGATAATTTGTATATTTAATTGTCTGATCAGATTGTGGAAAGAGCCGCTTATTAACACCCTAGAACCTTTGATTGAGGCCATTCAAAGTGGTGTCGAAACTGGAGATCTAGAATATGCTTGTCACAGTACAGTCAATTATTGCAATCAGTTATTTTTCAGCGGGGGGGAACTAAAGAAACTTGAGCAAGAACAGGCAAAGTATGTTGCCCTAACCATTAAACTCAAACAAGAATACGATACTTTATTTGTTAAAATAAACCAGCAAGTCGTTGACAATTTACTCGACAAAAACTCCGATAAATACTTTTTGCTAGGTGAAAGTTTTAATGAAGAAGAACTACTGCCAGGAATCGAGGCGTCTAACACTGGGACTTTGCTCTATGCTTACTATGTCGGCAAAATGATTCTCTCTTATCTATTTAAAGAGCCGGATAAAACAGTATCAAATGCTCATTTAGCATTACAATACGCCGACACGGGGGCAGGATTAATGCACATGAGTATCTACAACTTCTACTATTCTCTTGGTCTCATAGCACTGTATCCCGAAGCGGAACCAGCCCAGAAAGAACAATACCTAAGTGAATTAACAGCGAATCAAGAAAAATTAAATACCTGGGCGTTTTATGCACCGTCTAACTTCCAGCATAAGTATGACTTAGTAGAAGCAGAAAAAGCGCGGATTATGGGACAACCTTTAGAAGCGGGTGATTATTACGATCGCGCCATAGCAGGAGCCAAAGAACAGGGATATATCCAAGAAGAAGCATTAGCAAACGAACTGGC
>NZ_JAUBSF010000225.1:0-1496 GCF_036704615.1 Microcoleus sp. K4-B3 | reverse complement strand
GCCAGTTCGTTTGCTAATGCTTCTTCTTGGATATATCCCTGTTCTTTGGCTCCTGCTATGGCGCGATCGTAATAATCGCTCGCTTCTAAAGGTTGTCCCATAATCCGCGCTTTTTCTGCTTCTACTAAGTCATACTTGTGCTGAAAATTGCACGGCGCATGGAACGCCCAGGTCTTCATTTTTTCTTGGTTTGCTGCTACTTCACTTAGGTATTCTTGTTGGTCTTTTGCTGAGGCTTTTGGATACAGTGCTAGAAGGGCAAGAGAATGATAGAAGTTCCTGAGCGCATTCTGAATTAATCCCACGCCGCAACTGGCATATTCTGATACTAAATTGGCACAGACTATTGTACCTTCGTAATCTTTAAAGCAATAACGGAGCATCGCTTGAGCGGCATAGTAGAAAAAGAGTAGAGTACCATTATTAGATTCTCGGAACATCGGTACCATTTCTTCTTCATTAAAAATGTCACCTATCAACCGATATTTTTCTGAGTTTTTGCCAAGAATATTCTTAACTAATTGCTGGTAAATTTTGATGGCAAAAGTATCGTAATCTTGCTTATATTTAATGGTAATAGCCACATATTTTTCTTGTTCACGCTCAACTTTTTCTAGCTCTTTTTCGGTTAAAAATGTCATGTAGCAATAATTGAGCAGGCAGTGACAACCACATTCTAAATCACCTACTTCTAAGCCACTTTGCATAGCATCAATCAAAGGTTCTAGGGTTTCCCTACTATGATCTTTCCAGCATCTAAGAATAGCATTAAATATTAACCCAATTTTACAGTTGAGCGAGTTAGTCTCAAATTTCTCCAATACAACAATGGATAGTTTGCCAAATTTATATCCAGAATCTATATCCCCCATTGGTCCACATAGAAGAGATCCATAGAAAACGTAGGCGTAAGCAGATTCGGGCGAGTTGCCATACTTGATCGACAAATCGATCATCGTATATATAATTAGTGGCAGCATAGCTCCATTGCCAAGATAAGCCGATATGACGATGCTCGTTAATATCCGCATCGCCGCAAGTTGATCGACATCTGTCATTGGTGGCAGATTGGCTAAATCCTCAATAATCAATGTTTGAGGGGGTTCTTGCTCCAGAGAAATGCCAAACATTTCCAGAACGCTAATACCAGTATCTATAGCTGATTGGGCTCGGTTTTCAGCCATATCAAACTGAATTTTTAGTTCGTAGACTTGGATTTTTTCTAGGAGGGTTTTTGCTTGTTTGATGATGACATCAGACAACTGTTGCGACCGCTCAAAGTTGGTGGTTATAAATTCTGCTTCTGCTGCTTCTAAATAGAGGTTTAAAGTCAGATCATATTTACTCTCCCAGCTATCCTCCGCTAGAAGTCCCAAACCTACATTCAAATATTTGACAGCAGATTCATAAGCTGTTGCTGCTTTGGCTTTCTGTCCGGCGATCAGATTGAGTTCTGCCAACTCATATCTTTCCAACTCCAAAGTGATTAAATCGGT
>NZ_JAUBSF010000224.1:0-1514 GCF_036704615.1 Microcoleus sp. K4-B3 | reverse complement strand
TAATTATGAAATGGAACCGAAAGATAAAAAATAAAGGCAACTTAGTTAATGCAGTTTAGATGTTTAACAGCTTATTCTGTGAGTATTTCCTTAACTATTGCATGGTCAGCAGCGTTTTTTTTTACTTGTTCCAGCAAGCTAGATGGTAGCAATCAAAGCAGGAGCGCAAACCAATAGTTAAATGTATCATTAGCTGTAGACTCACTTACTCCAAACTGAATGCCCAGAAGTTGAAATGTTGTCATATGCCGTATATAAACCAAGGTTAAAATTATTTGTTCGGGAATAGATAGTTTGGGTTTTCGACCTCCTCCACCCGCAATAATTCTCACTTTTTTTGATGCGAGTAAAGCTTGTTTTTCATGATGTAATCGTTCGGCATTTTGGAGCAATTGTTGTAACTGTTCATATTCCAGACCAATTAATCGCTGTGTTTCTTTATGATTCTCTTCAATATGATTCAGGATGTCGCTCATGTTTGTGTGTAAAAAAATGTCTCTTATGTTCTTTTACCACATAATGTTACTATTTTGGAGATGTCTAATCAATTATAAAAGATTTCAGCAAAGATTTTGGTAAAGATTTGAGGATTGAAAATTGAGTATATTGTTTAATAATAATGCTCAACAACTTAAGTTATCAATCCTAAAGAATAATATCGGATTTCCATCCACAATTCTGGATTCTACTTCCTTCATTCCGAGTCTTTCTGCGACTTTAAGCGACTCAATGTTTGGGCGATCGCAGCTTGCGACAATATAGTCCAAGCCAAGTTCATTCAAACCATACTCCAATCTTTTGGTTGATGCTTCAGTAGCATATCCTTTTTTAAGTGCTTTCGGCAGCAGCGCGTAAAGCAACTGCGACTGTGCTTCCTCCAACAAATACCACAAACCAACAAATCCAATGATTTCTCGATCGTTCTTTGTCTCGATAAACCACAAACCTAATTTACTTTCTTCAAAAAGCTTTTTGTTCTCGGCCAGCATTTCTTCGACTTGTTGCAGCGACAATATTTCGCCGTCACATAGATATCTCCTCACATAAAAATTAGTAAACATTCCGTGGAGCGTGTTGAGGTCGCTCTCTACAATCGGTTTCAGAATCAATTTCTGAGTTTCAAGTATCATGCGGATTATTTTTCTCAGCTTCAATAACGATCGCACCTATCAATATTAGTCCAGGACGCACGGGTGGTCAGAAACCGGTTTTTTCGACAATACTTGGTTATAGGGCGCAGATACGGCAAAAAACCCGGTTTATGCAGGTTTTGCGTAACTCTAATTAACAAACAGCGCTAAATCACCGTAATCACTGGATAGTTGTAACTTTCTTTGACTACCAGGGTAAGAGCGTCTCAATCATGCTTGACAAAAGGAATCCGAAGAATCTAAGATCTTGTCAAGAAAACAAGAACTGATAATTTGAATCAGATAATCATTATCCATAGCTGCCCGTTTCATTTTTTGTCTAAGACTACGTTTGTAAGTAGGTTCGCAGTTGAGGGCATTCAG
>NZ_JAUBSF010000135.1:0-11894 GCF_036704615.1 Microcoleus sp. K4-B3 | reverse complement strand
AACTAATTATGAAATGGAACCGAAAAGTAAAAAATAAAGGTAACTTAGTTAATGCAGTTTAGATGTTTGACAGCTTAGCTATTTCGTCTCGCAGTTGTTCTAACTTCTTTAAATCCTCTTCTTGGGTAACGATACTTTTGAGGTCGCGGGTGAGGATTTGTTCAACTAGGTTGCGAGTTTTGCTGTGTTCAGCGTATTCAATGGCTTCGGTGGGTTTGTCTATTTTTAGGCAAGCTTCTACTACACTGCAATAGAGTTCATTCCATTCTTCAGCTAATTTCTGTTTTGATTCATCTCCAGATACTATTTCACCCCGCAGGGATTCTACAGTGTCAATGGCATCAGTAAATGTATTGTAAGCTGATTGGAAGTCCTCATCTGTTTGATAGACAATACCCAAATTAAATTTAGTTAAAATATAGTTTTGTGGCAGGGCATGAGGATTAAGTATCTGTAATGCTTGTGTGTAACATTTTATGGCTAATTGACGAAGCTTTAAGGCTTTTTCATCTCTATGGGTAACACTTAAATTTCTGTACGAAGCGCCGAGATTAGTCTGCGCCATTGCCCATGTTTCTGGAAAAACATCGAATTTAAAAACCAACAAAGCTTGGTGATAGCACTTGATGGCTTGCTTTAAATAGTTGGTAAATTCTTCTATATTATGTGTGTGTCCGCCTTGAATATAATTGTTGTATGCATTGCCTAGATTGATTTTTGTTGTTGCCCAACTTTCGGAAAAAGTATCGGGAGTGAACACCAATAATGCTTGGTTATAAAATTTTATGGCTTCTTCTAAGTTATTGGCTTTTTTCCCAAGTATGCGAGACCGATAGGTAGTGCCAAGATTATTTTGGAGCATAGCCCACTCTTCTGGAAAAGCATCCTGAGTGCGTACTATTAATGCTTGATTATAATATTTTATCGCTGCTTCTAAGTTATCTACTCTTTTTCCTTGAATACGATTATTGTAGGCATTTCCAAGCTGATTTTGTAGTAGAGCACAATTTTCATAAAAAGTATCAGAGCTAAATACTAATAAGGCTTTGTTGTAGCAATTAATAGCTTTCTCTAAATTATCTGCCCTTTCTCCAATTATACGTTGTTGGTATGCCTTGCCAAGGTTAGTTTGAGTTATTGCCCATTTTTCTGGAAAATTCTGGCGGGTACGTACCAATAATGCCTGCTGATAGCAATTGATAGCTTGTTCCAAATTGTCTGCTCTCCTGCCACGTAACCGATCGTCATAGGCAGTGCCAAGATTTGTTTTGGTCATTGCCCATAATTCTGGAAAATCCTCACGGGTCAATACCA
Source organism: Microcoleus sp. K4-B3 (assembly GCF_036704615.1). Lineage (NCBI taxonomy): Bacteria > Bacillati > Cyanobacteriota > Cyanophyceae > Oscillatoriales > Microcoleaceae > Microcoleus > Microcoleus sp. K4-B3. Next base: position 10,580 of record NZ_JAUBSF010000135.1, on the reverse strand, counting down.
GCAACCCCTGATTAAAGCAATTGATAGCTTTTTCTAAATTATCTGCTCTATTCTCAATTTTTCGCTCACTATAGGCATTGCCCAGATTATTTTGCAGCATTCCCCATAATTCAGGAGAATCCTCGCGGTTAAAAATAGTGCCAACTATTTCATAGCCTGCAATGGCTAATTCCAAATTCTTTACTTTGTTTCCTAGCGGAAACTGTTGCATCAAGTTACTAAAGTTGCCGATGAGTCCCGCATACTCTTGGACTTGATTTTGTTCTACTTGTTCTAGGATATCTATTGCCAATTTTTGAAACAATCTGGCAAAGGAATCATCAAGTTTTTCTTTGTTTGCTGCTAGCAATGGGTAGACGACTTGTGGGTTACTATCGCTGTCGTAAATTGCCCGCAACACCTTCATCAAGAAACTGAAATACATTTCTGGGGTTGCTATGGTTTCCGAGTTGGCAATCTTCTCAGCCAACTCGGAAGCCAAATTTCCCAACAACCAAGTAGCACCATCCTCATTCCCCTGCTGTGCTAGATAGTCACCCTCTTGTTCCATCATATGCCTCCTTGAAAAAAACTTCATATGCACGATTAAAAAAATATTCCGCTTTTTTTCCTTCCCATCGATTTATTTGTTCCAAACCCTGTTTAATTCCCTTTAAAGTCTCTAATAACTCAACCGCATCTAAAAGTCTCTGATAAGATAAAATTCGGCATTTTGAATAACTAACTCTGCTTTCCCGTTGAGAGTTAGAACTAAAGGATGTTTTGTTTGCTTCAGCCGCTGCACAAACTCATTGGTATTACGTTTAAAATCGGTGAGATAATGTATGTCTCTTGAAAGGTTTATCATAATGATGACATTAAATTAGCATCTAATTAAATGTTACACGGTATCTGCGGATTTTGTCAATCAAACAGCCCTACCTGAAAATACGGGAATCAAACGCGGTAATATAATAAATTAGAGCAGTACGTCAATCCCAAATCTCAAATCCCATGGCCCTAACGCTTTACAACAGCTTGACCCGTCGCGAATCACCTTTTGAACCCCTCGAACCCCCAAAGGTGCGGATGTATTGCTGTGGCGTTACGGTGTACGACTACTGCCACGTCGGCCACGCCCGCGCTTACATTGTTTGGGACATGGTGCGCCGCTATCTGATGTGGCGGGGATACGATGTGCGCTACGTGCAAAATTTTACAGATATTGACGACAAAATTCTCGATCGCGCCCGCGAAACCAATTCCACAATGGAAGCCGTCGCGGAACGCTTCATCGAGGAATATTTCGTAGATATGGACAAGCTGAATATTCTCAGGGCAGATGAATATCCCCGCGCCACCCATACAATCGACGGCATTAAACGGCTGATTCACGAATTAGAAAATAAAGGTTATGCCTATGCTTCCGGCGGCGACGTTTACTACAAGGTGAGGCAGTTTGCCGATTACGGAAAACTTTCCGGCCGCAAGTTGGAAGAAATGCAGGCTGGGGCTAGCGGGAGATTGGAAACAGCAGAAATAGAAGCTCAAAAAAAGCAAGATTCGTCAGATTTTGCCCTGTGGAAAAGCGCTAAACCCGGAGAACCTGCTTGGGATTCATCTTGGGGAAAAGGTCGCCCCGGATGGCACATCGAATGTTCGGCGATGGTGCGCTATAGCAAATTATTGGGCGAAACAATTGACATTCACTGCGGCGGTTCCGATTTAATTTTTCCGCACCACGAAAACGAAATTGCTCAATCTGAAGCCGCGACGGGCAAGTCCCTGGCTAATTATTGGATGCACAATGCTTTTGTGACTGTCAATGGCAAAAAGATGTCGAAATCTTTGCACAATTTTATTACAATTCGCGATTTGTTGGATGGGAATTGGTCGGGTGATTTGGAATCTAACCCCCCCCAGCCCCCCCTTGGTAAGGAGGGGAGTAAGAATGAAGGAAGCGAGAAGTCAAAAGCGGTGGAACCGATGGCGGTGAGGCTGTTTGTGTTAACAGCACAGTACCGCAGTCAAATTGATTTTACCGAAGAGGCGATCGCCTCTGCAAAAAATGGCTGGCAGACTCTTAAAGAAAGCCTAGTTTTTGGTGATTTGCACGGTTCCCAATTGGGCTGGGATTTAGATAAAATTCTGAAATTGCCCCTAGGCCATAGTGATGCTGTACAGCAATTTATAGCAGCGATGGATGATGATTTCAATACTCCTAATGCTTTAGCTGTTGTGTTTGAATTGGCGAAGGAATTGCGGCGCGAACGCAATATAATTGTACATGGGGGAAAAACGGAAATGCCTTCGGAAGTGTTGCAACAAAAGTGGCAGACTCTTGTTAAGTTAGCCGAAGTTTTAGGATTTACCAATCTCGTCCCGGCACGTGCGAATATCCGTCTCCATCCCCCATCTTTTAGTCTTGAAGCTGAAATTATTAGCGGATTAACTGATGAAGAGATTGAGGTGATGATTCAGCAGCGGAAAGATGCCCGGAAAGCTAAAAAATTCGCTGAGGGCGATCGCATTCGCAACGAACTTAAGGATCGGGGAATTACTCTGATCGATCAAAAAGATGGTACAACAATTTGGCATCGGGGTTGAAACTAAATTCATAATCTGCGGAGGCAGACTTTGTTTGACAAGAAGCGGTTTCAACCGCCGAATTCTAAACACGCTCTAATGTCTTCCTCCGTTAACTCTGGGAAATCGTCTAGAATCTCTGTATGAGACATTCCCGCAGCCAGCCAACCCAACAAATCATACACGGTAATTCGCATTCGCCTGATGCAAGGCTTTCCACCGCGTTTACCTAGTTCGATCGTAATGATTTTGCGATCGCTCATGACAAGACCTAGTTTAGTACATTTTTCTTGAAGTTTAGCCTAGTCTTGGAATAAGCGATACAATTTACTAAACTTCGCAAGTTGTTCAACCTTAGAGCTAATAGCCTAACTCTATGAATACCCTCGACCAAGTGCTAGAAACTGCTTTACAACTGTCCTACGAACAGCAGGAAATGCTGATTAAAATCCTGCAAAACCGTCACCGCGAGAGTATCCGCGCCGAAATAGCTGCGGATGCTCAACAAACATTAGCTGATTTCCGTACAGGCAAATTTCGACACCAGTCAGCCGAGGAGGTTATTGCAACATTACGCCAGTCTTTGGACGAGCCCGAAACATGAGACCACTGGTTCTGACTCCCAAATTCAAACGAGCATTTCGCAAGTTTGTCAAACGAAATCCTGACCTCCAGCATTGTGTTCTCGATTGAAGAGGACACGGAAACAAATAGTGAAGTCATTGTTTTACTCGACATCGGGACACATGATGAGGTCTATTAACTGTGTCAGTTATTATTAGATAATAACTCCACAAATAGATTTAATTTTTATTTAACTTATCCACAAACTCCGCAACAGTCTCGACAAATTCTGCTGTTGATTCGTAGGGCAAAACATTGCACCCTGGCATTAATAAACCTTCTGCATTGGGAAAGTTAGCCAAATATTGCGCTAATCTTTCATCCGGTTTCTCTTCTTTACCCGCTTGACTGATGCTTGAGGCTTTTTCTCCCATCACAATCAGTGCGGGGCGATCGAACTTTTGAATCGTACCGCTGTAATCCTGCCGCCAAAACCCAGCTAAAAACGAGAAAACCGCGTGCCGGCTGTCAGGATTCGCCGCCCCAGCCTGCAAAGCATCCAACCATTCGCTGTCAACTTTAGCAGCATCGCCAAACAGTTGTTTGATGGAAAAAGAACGCAAAAACTCAGCGCGTCTGGCGTAGCGGTAAAAAGCGTTTCCCAAGGGAGAATCTAACAAATTCCAGACAATTCTTTGCTGTCTGTCTGTCGAATGTTTGTTCATCACCGCCCAAGCGGGAGGCCCCGCGAGGACTAACCCGCGAATTAAATTTGAGCCGCTTTCCTGCTGCTTTTTTGCTAAAGCCAAGGCTACAGCTAGCAAAGCACCTTGCACGAGGACGATCGCAGGTTTTTTTACTACAGTTTCCAAGAAAAACTGCAACTGTGCAGCCCAATCGTCAGGATAGCAAGCCACAGCAGGCATTTCGCAATCGCCGCAGCCCAAAAGGTCGGGATTATAAATTGGATTTGTGTTCCCTGCTTTGTACCAACTCTCACAAAATCTATGCCAAAAGATTCTTGACAAACCAACTCCTATCGGATGAATTAATAACAAAGGGATGCTATCTTCTGTCGCAGTAGTTGGTTGATAAACATTGTAAGCACAGCGATAATTTTGCCATTTGTAAAACAGCGTTGGTGATTTTATAGACGAAAGGGTGGATAAATCTTGGGTGGAATATTGTGGCTGCATATTAATGTTTTAATTGATCATATACTAGGCGCTACGACAATGCGAGTTTGAGCTTGGACATTTGGTTGCGAGTGGGCAATACGAATCTCTACATTGCTGCCGAGTGCGTTGAGAAAACGAAATAGGCGTTCTGTAGAGAACTCGGATAATTTACCGCGCATCAATGCTGATATTTTGGGTCGATCGATTCCTAAGAGCTTTTCTGCTTCAGTCTGGCTTAGTTGGCGTTCGGAAATTAACTCACTGATTTGATGAGCTAGTTGTGCCTTAATCAATAATTCATCAGGATTGGGGAGCCCTAAGTCAGCAAAGACATTCCCACTGCTTGAATGCACTTTCATAATCTTAATTGTAACTTATATCATATCGTTTATTATAAAATCAAGGCTGAGACGAGCGCCAAAAATATAATTACTTAATCATGTCAGAACAGCGGATAACCATTTCTTTACCTAACTTGCTGCTAATTGTAGCATCGTCCTTGCTGCTAGTGCTGCTGTGGCAATTGCGGAGCCTGCTAGTAATTCTGATGATATCAGTCGTGCTGGCCGCGTCGATCGTCCCGATCGTTAATTGGGCCGAAACAATGCGGGTTCCCCGCTGGCTAGCGGTGATTATGGTTTATTTAACTCTCATCGGCGGATTTAGCGGGACGGTAGTGTTAATCGGCCCCACGGTAATCGAACAAATAGAGTTACTGCTGCGGCAGTTACCCGTTTATGTCGAAAGTTTGCGAACTGTGGCAACTAATGTATTGAGTCGGTTGAGCGACAATGCCCCAACCTTGGTGGGTCAGTTGGTGGACACTCAATCGCTGACTAATTGGCTGATTCGATCGAGCCAACAACTGGTTTTGCGATCGTACAGTTTAACTAGAGGCATTCTAGGCGGTGTCTTTAGCCTAGTTTTAGCATTATTTATTTCAGGTTACATGGTAGCCGACAGCGACACATTAATTAAAAGTTTGGTGCAATTTTTCCCAAAACCTTGGGATGCAAGATTAGCCGCACAAGCAGCGCCAATCGGTCAAAGAATGGGGAGTTATATTCGCGGGCGAGTGTTAGTTTCGGGGATTTTAGGGATATTTATTACCACAGGTTTGAGCATTTTGGGAATGCCGGAATTTGCTTTAGGCTTGGGTGCGATCGCCGGTGTTACTAACTTGATTCCCTTCCTCGGGCCAGTTTTGGGAGCAGTACCAGCATTAATCGTAGCATTAGCTAAAGGTGGCTGGGTACTTTTGTGGGTGTTGCTGTTATTTGTAATCATCCAGAATTTGGAAACCTACGTGCTAGATCCTTTGCTGGTTGGTTCATCGGTTGGAGTGCATCCTTTATATCAATTGCTGTCTGTCTTGGGAGGCGTTCAAGTATTGGGAATTATTGGAGCTGTAATTGTGCCGCCTTGGTTTGCGGGAGTGGCAGCTTTGATTGAGAACTTGTATTTAAAACCGAAGCTTAGGAGCGAACATCAAGAGGCCATAGATCGGGCTAAAAATAATTCTGACTTGCCACCTCTTACACCTTCAGCCTGATAGCCTGATAGCGGGGAAGATAGGGAGATGGGGCCATAGGGAGAGGGGAATTGAAATATTTAATTTATATGGTTTCTGTTGGCATCGGAATAAGATGCTTGAAAAATGACTGATGACTGATGACTAAGGACTAATTGCCACTTCAATGCGCCGGTTGCGTTGCCGATTAGTATCGGAACTATTGTCTACCGAAGGGCGACTTTCCCCATAGCCGATCGCCACCCAATGATAATTCTGGCCCACAACACCAGACAAATACTGCACCACAGCCTGAGCCCGCGCCAACGACACATTGCGATTGTCCGCCGCTTCCCCCGCGTCGTCAGTGTGGCCCGCAACCCGCACAGTTGCCCCCTCGTGATTGCCCAACTCCGCCACCAAATTGTCCAAAATCGCATTAGTACCCGCGCGCAAAGAAATGCTGCCAGTATCAAACAAAACATCGCTGGGCAGAGTCACCATCAGCCCGTCCCCGCCAAACACCGGATTGTTGGCATTCTGTGGCGCAGTATTAACCGTTTCAGCGATCGGACTCGGGCTGCTGCCGATCGCGGGCAAAGCAGGAACAGGACTTGCCGCCGTTTCCGGCCCCGCCAATTGCCGCGACATCAACTGCAACCGCTTTTCCAAACTTTCCGTCGGGCGGCTGCTGCCCAACTGACTTTCCAAAGCCGCCGTGCGGCCGATCAGCGCGTTGAGCTCGCCCTGCAACTGTCTCAAATCCGACTGCAATTTCTCTCTCTGGGCAGGACTGACTTTGGACTGCTGACTGGGTGTAGCGGTTGGTGTCGGGAACGCCGGAATTTGCTTTGCTGGTGCGCGTTTCGGGCTGGGGGTCACATTTTGAGTTAGACGCAGCAATCTCTCTGCCAGCGGCATCTCGGTCGCGCCTGAGGGATAAATTTGAGCGATCGCCATCCCCAGAACCCAGGCAAAACCGCTGCCTACCCCCAGCAGCAGCAGTCTAAAAATCAGCGACAGTACAAGCAAACCTTTTCCCCGCGACTTGGAGGCGCGAGTCGGGGGGATTGAAGGTTTTTGGTTAAAAGATCGCGTCATATTTCCTGCTATACAAAACTTGGCTCAATTTTATCTTTGCTTCACCATTCAACTCTAAGTATTTTCGTTGCTTGGTCTGACTCCTGCTTCTACGTGCATGAGTCTGCTCCTACTTGTCCACTGCCGTCAATTCGGGTGGAGCAACACGCTATTTTTTGTCAGTACAACTATTTTTTTTTAAGCTTTTAGCCATTGTTTAATTATTATTTTCAACCAATTTAACGAATCGTGGTATCCCGTTCGACCTTTTTATAGGCTGGTCAGTTTTACATCGATCGCGGTTTGTTTACAAACCAGAAAAAAATTGCAAACCAGAAAAAAATTGCTTTGGTTTTTGGGTTTATCTAGACCTTATAGCATACAACGGAGCGTCTGTCAATAAAATCGCCATAATTCGCTTGAGAAAAAGTTTAGTAAACTATGAGGTGATTAGGTCAAACTCCCTCTCGGTTCACATACCATATTGATTTCGGTACTATCTTACCTGTGAGATTTTAATAAAACTTGAGTTAAGTTGTGTAACGAACTAAATTAAGATAGCAGACCTTGCCGCCTTTGCCGATCGATTTTAGATTTTAGATGGGAGCACAAATCTAAAATCTGAAAAAGAAACCCGGTTTCTACAAATCTGGGGTTGGGTGGCGAAGTATCGAGGCTAAAACCGGGTTTCTAGCCCGTTGCGTGTAAGCCTGAATCTGTTGGATAATCCAGTAAAACTTTTGGAAGAAAAACCGATGACTGACCCTTTAAATAGCCCTTATCCCGTTCCGTGGGAATGGATTAGTGCCACTCATGCTAAAGTTAGCTCAACTGCCGGCACAGGCCTCCGCTACTATCGCAGTCCATCCCTAGTATCAACTAACGGCCAATACGCAGCTTACAGTCGAATTGAGCTGCAAGTGCAGCCGGAATTCGCCCGGTGTCGGGTTAGCAGCGTCATGTTTGTGGAAAATCTCAAAACTGGGGAACTGCAAACAGTGGCGGCTGCTTCGCCGCTGGCGGAAAGCGGAATGTATGCTAGCGATGACACAGATATGTCCGGGACGATCGCCATTTTAGTGCCTGTTTCTTGGAATCAAGACGGTTCCCGCGTTCTCGCCCGTGAATTTGAAGCGCTTTTCAACTCTTCCGATATGTCCGACTACGGTGTCATTTGGGACAAAAATGATAATTACACTTATACCGTTGCTCCCGCTCGCAGTCTTTACACTCATGCTGTATTGTTGGGTTGGAGTCAAGTTTGTCCCGGACAAGTTCTGTTCCGCGCCGGCAATTTGGGCGATCGATCTTGGCCTCTTTGTGCAGTTGATATGGCCGGCAAAACCGTAGCTATCACCGAGGACAAACCCCTCGTTTTCGGCAGTCAAGCCAGCACAGACTGGATCGAACCTAAAACTCGTTTTTAGATATTATGGCGGCATTTTCTTTGAGCGGGCCCACAATTTTTTTACTGTCAGGTCAATCTTTCGAGCAATTCATTTTGACTCTGGCGCTGATAGTTCTGGCTGTAATTTGCGGCCTAACAGCTTTTATTTTTGTTCGGCTTTTCCTCAATTGGTTGCAGGCGAAATTGGAGGGAAACCGCCATCTTTTTAGACGAGCATTCAAAACAAACACTGGCAACTCAACCCCTAATCCTTCTGAAGCTGACAAAGTTTTTTTAGAACCACAATTTGTAGAAAGTGACGGCAATTTAACGGCTGCTATTTTTGGACAAAAAAGCGATATTTTAGAAGCACTTGAGCCGGAGATAATCTGCGAAAATTCAGCAGCAGTTGCCTATCTCTACAAGCCGATCGCTCTTTGGCACGGGCGGTTAATTTTGCCCTCAAGCGAACAGCGCCAGCCCTACGGTACAGTGTTTTTTGAAGTAATAAACGCGCCAAAAAAATATAAAATTTTTATTGGCAAAACAGCCTTTTTGAAATGGAGTACAAATCGCGAAGTACAGTTTTTTGCCCACGCAGTAACGCAAGATATCAACTTCACAAAACAGGCTAAAGATAGTAAAAAATCTGGCAACATTCATCCAGATAGATTGAACGGCTGGCGCAATGTAGGTCCTTTAGAAACTCTAGCAGGCACCAGACTCGAAGACAGCGTGACTGTGATGCTGCGCAGGCCGGTGATTGCGATTAATTATAGCAGCAGCGATCGCTATGAACTCACGATCGATCGCGAACCAGTACAAATTATCGGACGTTTGTGCGCCTTCGTCTCAATTTTGCAACGAAAAGAACCCGACAGCGACAAATTTATTGTCCGACATTTCAACAAAACATCTCGACAATTTGACGGCGCAGCCGAAATTATTCGGATTCCGCAAGTACAGCCAGACAAAAATGGCGTAGCGAGGTCTACCAATTACCTGATCGAAAAATCGCCCTTAAATCCAGACGGCTGGTACATTTACGGCGAAAGAGACGAAGACAGTATGTTTGTAGTGCAGGCAATCGAACCCCGCAAAATTGCCCAATTAACACCAGATGAAACACATTTCGGTCTCAAAAAATCTCTGGCTTATTTAAGCAGCAAAAATTGGGAAAATACACCAGCACAAAAAGGGCAAGCAAAAATAGTATTGTTAACCCCAAATGATGCTACAGAAAACGCTTCAATCTCCCCTTGGCAAGAAGGAGATATCGGCATAGTGATTCACAGTTTCGGCGGTATCGGCGGCAAAAAAGGCGAACCTGCACCGCTGGGAATTGTCACCGGACATTTTGCTTTCGGAATAGCAAAAGTGGTGCGCGATCGCTTTACCAGCGAACTGCGTTTTGACATAGAATACAAACAAGTTTACGCCCACAATCCCGACGGAATTGTTGCCGGTTCCAGCAAATGGCAAAGTTATATGGGAGACTTGCAGCGCGGCTGGTTGGGCGAGCGCCCGGTTTGCGATATTATCTGTAAATTAGATTGCGTGTGTTGCGACTACGATTTTGGCGGGATCACCTTGTCGCCTTTAACCGAATTAAACCAGCAACTAGATATCATGATGGCCCGCTACCGCAGCGGAGACGGCACCGGCGCAAGTTTAGTCACCCCAGCAACTTCTTGCGTCCAAGATTCAAGTCAGGCAATTTACGCGACAATTAAAAAAATTACTTCCGAAATAGAGTCAAATCCTCAGATTCAAGACTGGCTGAAAACACATCCCACCGACGCACAAACCCAAAGATTTCACCAGTTAGTAGCTTTAGGAGAAAGTTTAGAAAAAGTATTAATGCCCCTCGGCATTGTCCGTCCAGATTGGCGGAAAAATCCGAGATTGGCGGGGATTGATTCGGAACTGAAAAAAACATTTTTTGCGGGTATAGTGAACCTAATAAAAGCTGCTATTAGTTACCGAACAATGCTGCCCAGGCGTACCCAAGATGAAATCGCCAAAATTTTCTTAAAACAGGGAGCATTTTTGTGGATAATTCGCACAAATCAAGTCGGAGGATTTGACCCCGACATTGAGCCGATCGCACCAACAGGATTTTAAATCAGCAATCGGTTTGTAGATGATTCGGCGATTGAAATCGCTACTAGAAAAACCCAGTCTGCCTCCGCAGACTAAGAGATTGAGGGAGCATTTAACCCACATTCCGCAGATATTCAAGCAGAGGTAAAGGAAGATAGATTCGGCAACAATAAACTCCCAAACGATTGCCGTG
>NZ_JAUBSF010000223.1:0-1531 GCF_036704615.1 Microcoleus sp. K4-B3 | reverse complement strand
AAAAATGGATGAAACGACTATCGATAATTTAAGAATCAGAAAAAAAGGAGGAGGAAGAAAAAGTATTTTATCTACGAAAGTCGGCCTTGATGAAGCTTTTTTAGAAGTCTGAAAATTTCCGACAGCGGGAGACCCAATGAATGAGTTAATTAAATGGACTAATTTGACGCATAAAGAAATAGCTTTGGGACTGAGGTCTGCCGGATTTATTGTCAGTCTTCCCCTAGTAAGTAAACTCTTAAAAAAGCATGGATATGTCAAGCGAAAAGCACAAAAAAAGCAAACAATAGGAATTAATAAAAATCGTAATTCTAAATTTGAAAATATTGCTATGCTCGACACACAGTATAGAGAAGCAGGCAATCCCATCCAACCGTTTTGATACCAAAAAGAAAGAAGTTTGGTAGTGCTTTTATGTAAAGGATAGAGGATAATAGCTCTATGCCAATCTTTTGAGGAGTCTCATGATGAAAGCCTATCTGATTTGTCCCACTTGTGGTTTTGACGATGTGATGAAAAATGGTATGACTCGTCGCGGAAAACTTTCACCATAAATGTCGTGACTGTGGTCGCCAGGAAAGTCGAAAATCCTAAGTGGCAACCCAAAAACACCGACACCGGGCGCAAAAATTGAGTTGCTTCTCCTTGAACGGATTTCTCTTGCTGGCATTGCCCGAGTCATGGGTGTTTCCTCTCTTCTGGCTTCTTGCATTATGTAAACCACTTGTACACTGCCGTAGAAACCAAGGCTACAGTTATCCCAAAAGAAGTCGGAAAACACACCGTCCAAATGGATGAAATATGGTATGAAAGTAGACAACAAAGGGAATAAACAATGGGTTTGGTTAGCGATGGATGCCAAGACTCGGGAAGTTCACGGATGTCATATTGGAGACCGTTCCTTAAAGTCGGCTCTTGCATTATGGGATTCCCTACCGAGTGTCTATCGCCTGCAGTGCCAAGATTTATACCGATCATTGGGAGGCATATGCTGCGGTTTTACCGACATTCACGGCATCAGCCTGTGGGGAAAGAAAGCGGATTGACGAGTTACATTGAACGATTAAATAATACTCTCAGGCAGCGAATTTCGCGATTAGTCAGGAAGACATTATCGTTTTCTAAGAAGTTGGAGAATCATGGCTGGTGCTATTTGGAATTTTATTCATGACTACAATCACCAAATCCGATTAGCAATGCTGAATACTCAACCGCCTCAATTTTCTCCATCCTTTACATAGGGCTTGCTGAAGAAGAGCGAAAAGCAGACAAGATAGGGAGTTGAGGGTGAAAGAAACCTGTGGAGGTGCCCTGTTATGGTGTAAAATGACCGAGAAACCTTGCATCACCATCAGGGAGTAGGTGACAGACCATGTACCGACCCGCCTCCAAAGCGACCCCACAGCAGGGCAAGTTTAAGCTTCCGTTTCAGGGAAAATTATGGCTCTTCCGTACTTACCGCTGCTCATTTTTTAGGAAAATGCCAAAAAAGTAATGCCCGTATTTCAAAATTTATTAAATTTATTAAACC
>NZ_JAUBSF010000134.1:0-12104 GCF_036704615.1 Microcoleus sp. K4-B3 | reverse complement strand
GAGCAACAGCTTGCCTTCTGTTAAAAGGCAGCTACTTTTAGCTGTGACCATTTTTTAGTCTAAACTCCAGTAATTAACCGGACTTGATATTAATTATTAACTTGCTGCCGATCAGCCTGATATACAACCTCTAAGCTGTTGTGCATTTAAACTGTGATACAAGCATTACCCTTGTTTTAAAGTTTTCGACTCCATTTAATAATTAACATTCCTTCATTTAAAAGCTGATGCAATAAATATTCTACCTCTGCCACTGATTAAAACAGTCGATTAGCAATATATTTTTTTGTCGAATGGCATAGCCATTCAATTAAGTTATTATAGTCCGAGGCTGTATTTTGGGATAAATTATCCATGAAGATTTGGCATTGATGTTTCAATTTTATCCAGGGAATCTTTTTTATTATGAAAATTAGCACGAGCAAGAATAATCACAATCTTTGGTTTTTTTTAAGCTAAATTTGATGCTTGATTGCCAGCTTCTACTATTCAAAAATTAGCTCTGTGTAAAAATGAGAACTTTATAAAAATGGCTCTTCCTTACTTAGTAAGCCAAAATATTAGTTTAACGAGTCAAACAGCCTCCAACAGCGTTAATTGAATCAAAAAAATAATTAATTTAACTAAAATATTGCTAAAAAACTTTATTCTACAAGGATGCTGGGCGTTGTTTGCAACAAATTAGCATAGTAAGTATGGCAGACCTCATATGTTGCACCATTCTCAATAACAGGCCGAAAAGCTTGTTCATAAAAAGCTTGTTGAAAAGGGTGCAATATATCAGGAATTTCCAAGATAATTAGAATTATTTTTCTGATATTTCTGTGTTATTCCTCTTTAAAAGCTTTCTGTAATTTCTCTATCTCTTTTGGATTGAGATGATTTTTGGCTGGCATTTTTGTAAGAATTGAATAAATCAAGTTTCTTCTATTATAGTCTATTTCCCGAACAGATTAGCAGGCTAATGATAATTATTGCCGTAAGGGCGATCGCTCCCAACAACCACAACCTACTTTTGTAAAATTTCACCAGTCGTTAAGTAAGTACAAATAAATATAACATGAGGGGGGTTTTGAATGAATCAACTCACTCCTCATATAGAACCCATTTGAGATATTTTAGCAATCGTAAATCACATTACGGATCACCAATAAACTTGGTTTTTTACCATCGCATTTTTAATGGAATCAGATTTAACTTACGCCCGAACCTCAATTTTCAGAAATTCCCAACTGGGTTATGCTTAGACATATAAATTACTGAGTATTTTTACTTATAACTGTCTCTGCTGATTCACTTTTGTCCGCTGAAGCAGTGAACGCTGCCTCTTGGGGGGCCGGCATCTGGGATTTAAGGTCTCCTCTACAGATGTGGAAAACCCGCTTTTTATAGGGCTGAAAAAAAGATCGCACTTTTTCCGGATAAAACTTATTGATGATGAAAGTTAAACATCTCTATGTAAATAAGTGTAATTATTTACACTCTACATTCGATCGGGGGCAATCATACCTTCAGATGCTTATTGGGCAAGCATTTTTACTTGATTTACCTGCACGTACTGAGGACGAAATTTTTCTTGCAGTGACAGATCGCTACAAGAAAGCCCAACCTCTGGTTTTCAGTCACTTCTAATCCTTAATTACTCATCATTAAAACAGAAGCTATGGCTACTTCAATCACTGGTTCTTTGGGTCAAAACACTAATTACAGCAGCATTAGTGACCTGATCGCACAATGGCCTACTGCCGCCCAGAATCAAGGCATCCAACTGTCTGGGATAGCTTTTGATGGCTTTGAAACGAACTACACTAACCCTACTCCCATCAGCAACCTCACGTTAGCAACGAACGAAACCCCTAAAAGCGGGTTGAGCTACGGCGGTACCGGTGGTATTGGTGTCCTAGGCTCTTATAGTGGTTGGTTTACCGATGTCAATAAATTGCGGGCGGAAATCAACTATGACCCCAACACCAATCAATCTCAGGTGCTGAAGGTGAAATGGGCAGATAACAAAGACATCACTAGCGCCACGATCGGCCTGAGTGGATTACTTCCCAAATCAAGTTCTACAGTGAACGATCAAGGCGATGAAGTTGGTTTGCTGCAACTCTTTAATAATGGGGCGCCGGTATCGGCCAGCAATTTTACGATCACTCGCAACGATGCTCCGAGCGCTCCAAAACCGATCGGTGTGTCTTCAAATGGAGTGACTGTCACTGGCGATCGTGCCGATGGCGATTTCACATTCCAGATACAAGCAAATTCCACTAGCGTTGCTTTTGACGAACTGCGGTTTTCCGCCACAGCCTACGCGAACCCCACCGCTGCCTACCTCGCTACCTCCACCAAAACCGATAGTTCTGACTACCTAGTGCGGAGTATTCAATATCAAGGCATTGATGTGACACCAACTCCGACGCCGACTCCGACATCTCCAAGTATCTTCCAGTTCGCCCAACCAAATTACACGGTGGCTGAAGGCGGCGTGGCGACGATTAACGTTACTCGCACCGGTGGCACGGCGGCTGGATCGATTAACTACTCTACTCTTGACGGTTCGGCAAGTTCAACAGGCAGTGCACCGGATTACACTGGAACGTCGGCGGGGGTGTTGAATTTTGCTGCGGGGCAAACTACCGCTAGTTTCACCGTGACGGCTTTGAGTGATTTGACATTGGAATCGCCGGAAACGGTGAATTTGGTGCTCTTCGGTGGCAATGTCGGCAGTAGTCCGTCAATTTTGACGATTAATGATGTGGCGACAACTGGGACGACGCCAACTCCGACGCCGACTCCGACATCTCCAAGTATCTTCCAGTTCGCCCAACCAAATTACACGGTGGCTGAAGGCGGCGTGGCGACGATTAACGTTACTCGCACCGGTGGCACGGCGGCTGGATCGATTAACTACTCTACTCTTGACGGTTCGGCAAGTTCAACAGGCAGTGCACCGGATTACACTGGAACGTCGGCGGGGGTGTTGAATTTTGCTGCGGGGCAAACTACCGCTAGTTTCACCGTGACGGCTTTGAGTGATTTGACATTGGAATCGCCGGAAACGGTGAATTTGGTGCTCTTCGGTGGCAATGTCGGCAGTAGTCCGTCAATTTTGACGATTAATGATGTGGCGACAACTGGGACGACGCCAACTCCGACGCCGACTCCGACGCCAACTCCGGGGACAACTCCGGCGCCAACGGCCGTTCCAAACTATTTCTTCAGTGCGGCTAATTACAGCGTCAACGAGGGCAGCAGTGCGTCGATTACCATCAATCGCAGTGGCAACGTTACGGCAGCGAGTGCAATTTTGTTCAGCACGGCTGACGGTAGTGCTCAGTCTACGGGTTCTCAAGCGGATTACGTCAGTGTGGCTCAAGCGATCAATTTTGCAGCCGGACAAACTAGCGTACAAGTTCCGGTTCAAACTTTATTTGACACTCTCACGGAGTTTAATAATGAAACGGTGGGTTTGTTCTTGAGTGGTGGCAGTGTGGCTAGTCCGTCACTGGCTGTTTTGAGCATTATCGATCCTACTGCTGTGGCTCCGACTTCCTTCTATTACGGTCCGTCTCCTGGTTCTGTTGCTGATGGTACTTCTGGAACTTTTACAATTAATCGGACTGGCAATACTTCGGTTTCGGCTTCGGTCGACTATTTGATTGTTCCTCCTGGTTCTGGTCAACCTACGAACACCATAGACTACAACATTAGTCCATCGGGGAATTTTACTGGAGGCACGGTTAACTTTAATCCCGGTGCAACTAGCGTTAGTCTGATGATTAACAATCTTCCTGGTTTGACTGGTGGGGGGGTGAGTTTAGGCTTTGGCCCCGGTGCGAATATCGCCAATCCGCCATCGACTCAAATTACTTTGCTTTAAGGCTGTTAGTAGGGCGAGGAATCATTGCTCTACTAATATGTCCCGCAAGTAGTTAAATGCTTTTTATCAGTCTGGCTCCTCACTACAGCTTTTTTCAAGAAAGTGAGGTACGCAGGTAAAATCTTCGCTGTGTGACAGTCGCTGGCACCGACAACTAATGGGATTCACCTACAGGGCTGATTGTGGGCGACATCGACCCTAATCCCATTGCTGGTGCTAGTTTCGTGGCTTTCAACCCATTTGCTACTTCGGTCTGATAGAACCATTTCAAGGTCGTACTCTTAGATGCTACGCGCGTTATTCGAGTACGACCTTGAACCCTTGTATATGCAAAGAATTAGATTGCGATTTGCCATTGGCTGGGGGTTTTTGAGATTGTCGGTTTTTGGCAATAATTTTTGGTAAAAGCTGCCCCTCTAATTATCGATTGGATATTATTGTTTTTTTGTGCTTACCTACTTAATCCTTAATTTGTTGATAAGCTTGCTGACACTCTTCAAAGGTTGAGACGGAAGCTTCCCTATTCCCAAAATATAGTTGTTGATGTATTTTTATCAAAGTTTCGTAAGGCGCTGGCTGGGGTAATTGCTCGATTAATTGCAAATATTCGCCATCAGTGCGGCTGGGTTGATCGATCGCAGTTCCGGTATCATTTAACCGCTGCAACGCCGCCATGTAAAGACAGCGGCAAGCTTGGCGGTATTTCCCTTGCTGCTGCAACTTGTGCGATCCCAACAACCACTCTGCTACGGACAAATCTTTAATGGTTTGTTTGGCACTGCCATCAGTGGTTTGATTCCTATTTTTAAAATTATGAATATAAAAACGCGACAGTTGCCAAATCTGCCAACTCGCCCAGACTGCAAGCAAGGCTAAGATTAACCAAAAGGCTGCTTTAGCGATCGCCCACAAGATGGGGGAATCAAACCAAGATGGCAATTTCACATTCGGTATATTTTGGGCAGTTTTTAGTTCCCACCACTCCTCTACTCGCTGTTGCAACTGTCCTAATTACCAACTCAAATTAGTTTTCTCAAAGAAACTTTCAGACATAGCTTTACATCAATGAGTCGATTGTTGCTTGTGGATTGAGAATTGTTTTATTCTATCATTATCCCCAAATCCCCGACTGATTAAAGAAATCGGGGATAAGAGAGCGCGATCGCGTTTTACGTTTGATTAGGTTGACTTACAAACTGAGTCTTTGTCCCTAATCCAAATCGCCGCGCGATCGAGCATCGCATTTGACTGATAGTCTTCTAAAGGGGCGATCGTCCAACCGAGCTAACTCGGCTTGATTACCACAGATATTAGCTTTTTGTCAAGTCTTTAACGGCGACCTTTGGGCGCTGTTACAAATACCGATCGATATCACTTTAGAGATACTTAACAGAGTGATAGGAAATTTGATAAAAATTTACAAAAGAAACGTGTCAGAATGAAGACAATAAGGTAATGGGTAACAGACAAGGAGGCACTGATGGTAGCGCTGACTGAACGAGTCCAACGCAGATTGACGGTGGAAAAAGTCGAAATTGCCTCTGATACAACGGCAATTCGATGCCTGGACTGGGATAGAGACCGCTTTGACATCGAATTCGGACTCAAAAACGGTACAACTTACAATTCATTCATCATTCGCGGTGAAAAAACAGCCCTCGTCGATACCTCGCACGAGAAGTTTCGCCAGCAATACATGGAAACTCTGACGGGCGAAATTGACCCCAAAGAGATTGACTATCTAATTATCAGCCACACCGAACCAGACCACAGCGGTTTAGTCAAAGACGTGTTGGCGCTGGCACCCCAAGCGATTGTTGTTGGCGCGAAAGTAGCCATTCAATTTTTAGAAAATCTTGTACACCAACCATTTGAACGATTGGTAGTCAAAAATGGGGACAAACTAGATTTAGGAAACGGCCACATTATCGAATTTGTATCGGCCCCGAACTTGCACTGGCCCGATACTATTTTCAGCTACGACAGCAAAACTCAAGTGCTGTTTACCTGCGACGCTTTCGGGATGCACTACTGTACCGACAGCACCTTCGATGACGATTTAGCAGCAGTTGAGGAAGATTACCACTTTTATTATGAGTGCTTGATGGCTCCCAATGCTCGATCGGTACTCAGTGCAATGAAACGGATGGCAGAATTGGGAGAAATCGGCACAGTTGCGACCGGTCACGGCCCCTTGCTGAGGTACAACGTCGTCGAGCTCACCGGGCGCTACAAAAAGTGGAGTCAAGAGCAAGCTAAGGCAGAAACCACTGTAGCGGTATTTTACACTTCCGATTACGGATTTAGCGATCGGCTCAGTCAGGCGATCGCCCACGGTATCACCAAAACCGGTGTCGCTGTGGAAATGATGGATTTGAAAACCGCCGACTTGCAAGAAGTTGCGGAACTTGTCGGTAATGCTGTCGGCATTGTAATTTGTTCGCCGCCGAGTGGCGGTACTGCTGCTGCGAATGCCGAAGCTGCCATCAACACAATTTTAGTTGCAGCTAACAACAAACAATCCTTCGGTTTGTGCGAATCCGGCGGCGGCGATGATGTATCTATTTACCCGCTGGGAAACAAGTTCAAAGAATTGGGTTTAAAAGAAGCATTTCCCAACATTGTAATTAAAGAAACGCCGACGGAACCGATTTATCAACTTTGCGACGAAGCCGGCACCGACTTGGGACAGTGGCTGACGCGGGATAAGGCTGTCAAACAGATGAAATCTCTCGACAGCGACCTCGATAAAGCCTTGGGACGGATCAGCGGCGGACTGTACATCATTACCGCTCAAAAAGGCGAGGTTAGCGGTGCGATGCTGGCTTCTTGGGTAACGCAGGCAAGTTTTAAACCGCTGGGTTTAACAATAGCAGTTGCGAAGGATCGGGCGATCGAATCGATGATGCACGCGGGAGATAAATTTGTTCTCAACGTGCTCGAAGAAGGCAATTATCAAACCTTGATGAGGCACTTTTTGAAGCGTTTTCCTCCAGGTGCCGATCGATTTGCCGGAGTTAAAACTCAACCTGCTACCAACGGTTCTCCGATTTTGACAGATGCTTTGGCGTACATGGAGTGCGAAGTAGTCAGCCGGATGGAACTTTCAGATCATCATATCGTATATGCGATCGTCGATAACGGCCGCGTATCCAATCCCGATGCACTGCCGGCAGTTCACCACCGCAAAGTGGGAAATCACTATTAGTAAGTCAGTTGACGGTTGACAGTTGACTGTTGTCAGTTAACTGTTGACTGTTGGCAGTTGTCAGGTGCAAGAGGGAAATTCAACGATTATTGATTTACTGTCTGAGTCAACACACCCCAAACGTATTAGTAAGGTGCGTCAGCCGATGTTTTATTCGACTTCATCATCGACTATCTACTGACGCACCCTACAATTACAGTCCAGGACGCAACTGGCTACGCAAAAACTCTCAACGTTGGGTGCTTGTGGCGCACCTTACCTGGTTCTGGGTGTTGGGTGCGCCACAAGCAGCAAACCGGGCAAACCGTTGTCATTTAGACTCCATTTTAACTAGGGGAATTGCCAATGCCTGCCAATCTTTTAGAAGACCGAGATTACACAATTATTATTGCCAGAAGCGATGCCAGCAGAGACCCCCAACATCCTTGGTACGAGGATTGGGTAGAAGCACAGGCATCTCTGATCGACTTAGCAAAAAAATGTCAGCAATTTGACAGCGACGGCATCACCCTTTACGAAGCTTCTACTCCTATGTGGAAGTATAAAAATTCAAATGTTGCCCGGTTAGCTGAAATTTTGCAGCGACAAAATACGGAACAGGATTCAGCAAACCCGACTGCAATTAATTTGGAAGAAGCTCTGAAAGCAACTTTTAGTGATTATTTCGCAAGCAAACCAAATGCCAAAGGGAAGAACGGAGCAATAATTGTTGCAGTCCTAGATCAAAAACCAGAAAAGACCGCTGCTGTCGCCGAAATTCTTGTAACTGCGGCAAATAAAATAGATAAAGATGAAGAAATTGGAGTCAGCTTTATCCAAATTGGGGACGATATGAAAACCCGGGAATTTCTGATTGACCTGGATACAAATTTACAGGGTAGAGGTGCAAGGTTTGACATTGTAGATACCAAGTTTTGGCACGAAATCAAAAGAAGTTCTGTAGTTCAGTTTCTCATAGGTGCAATTAATGACTAACACTTTGACTCCTAGGCTCGGATCTGATGCTAAACCCCGCGACGTGCAGTTTATCCCGATCGCACTCGATACTTTTATTGTGCGCTCGCGCACTTGGGACAGACTAAAATTTGAAGTCGAGTATTCGCTGCAAAAGGGTACGACAGCAAATAGCTATATTATTCAAGCTGACCAAACTGCTTTGTTCGACCCGCCGGGGGAATCTTTTACTGAAAATTACCTGGAATATTTGCAGCAACGGGTGGACTTGACAAAGCTGGATTACATAATTTTGGGGCATTTCAATGCTAACAGGTCAGTAACAATTAAAGCTCTGTTAGACTTAGCTCCTCAAGTAGCTTTGGTTTGCACGAATCCAGCGGCGATTAATTTACGAGCGGCATTTCCCGACCAAGAATTAAACATTATGATCGTTCGGGGAGAAGAAACTCTCAATTTAGGAAAAGGTCACGCCTTAAAATTCATCGCGACTCCGACTCCTCGCTGGCCCGATCAACTTTGCACCTACGATCCGCAAACTCGAATCGTGTTCACTGACAAACTATTTGGAGCTCACGTTTGCGGCGACCAAGTATTCGATGAAGGCTGGAGCGTTTACAGCGAAGACAGGCGCTATTATTACGATTCTCTGCACGCATCTCAGGCAAAACAAGTGCTGGGGGCAATGGATAAATTAGCGGATTTGCCAACAGCATTTTATGCTCCCGGTCACGGCCCGATCGTCCGTTACGGCCTCCACGAACTGAGCAATTTGTATCGGGAATGGAGCCAGCAACAAAATTCAAAAGACTTGACAGTTGCTTTGATTTATGCTTCGGCTTACGGAAATACGGCTACTTTAGCGCAGGCGATCGCCAAAGGAATTACTAGGGCGGGGGTTGCGGTGGAAAGTATCAACTGCGAATTTGCCGAACCGGGAGAAATTCAAGAGGCGATCGAAAAATGTGCGGGATTTATCATCGGAACTCCCACGCTAGCAGGACACGCTCCGACGCAAATTCAAACTGCTTTGGGAATTGTTTTATCTACCGCAACTAAGAGCAAATTAGCGGGCGTCTTCGGTTCTTTTGGCTGGAGTGGAGAGGCGATCGACTTAGTGGAAAACAAGTTGAAAGATGCCGGCTATCGCATCGGATTTGAACCGATTAGAGCTAAATTTAAGCCGACTGCTGCGACGATTCACGAGTGTACAGAAACGGGAACGGATTTTGCTCAAGCTTTGATTCGATCGCAAAAATTGCGGGCACCGAAACCGCAGTTAGCAGCAGGGAGCGATCGCACTGAACAAGCAGTAGGGAGACTCGTTGGTTCGCTGTGCGTAGTCTCGGCGAAGCGGGAGGATGTCACCAGTGCGATGCTGGCTTCTTGGGTGTCGCAAGCAACGTTTAATCCGCCCGGCGTGACGATTGCGGTGGCGAAAGATCGATCGATCGAATCTTTGATGTACGCCGGAGATAAATTTGTGCTGAATATCTTAGCAGAAGGGCGACAGTTGCGGAAGTATTTCATGAAAAACTTTGCTCCGGGAGAAGACAGATTTGCGGGAGTCGAAACAATGGAAGCTAGCAACGGCTGTCTCGTTTTGACTGATGCTCTAGCTTATCTGGAATGCAAAGTGATAAGTCGGATGGAATGCGGCGATCACTGGGTAGTTTATGCGGCGATTGACAACGGTCATTTGCTCAAAAATGACGGCGTGACAGCGGTGCACTACCGAAAATCTGGGACTCATTATTAAGGAATTTGTCATTCGTCAGAATTTTTGATTCTGGCGAATGATTTCTGACGAATGACTTTCGATCGCCAACTCAGAAATATGTCATCATAAAATAACTGATAACTTGGACAGAGCGTGAGTCAACCAGACAAACTGCTAGCTAAAATCTTACTTGGTAATTCCGACGCCAATATACCCTTTGCTCAACTTTGCCAACTTTTACGCAGACTCGGCTTTGAGGAGAGGAACGGATTCGCGGCAGTCACCACATATTTGCTAAAGATGGTGTTGAAGAAATCCTAAATCTTCAACCCAAAGGCTCCCAAGCCAAAGCATATCAAGTCAGGCAAATTCGTGAGGTAATTCTCAAACACCAACTAGGAGGTGAAAACGATGCTTCGCTATGAAATTATCCTCTACTGGAGTCAAGAAGACCAAGCATTTATTGCCGAAGTGCCGGAATTACCCGGATGCGCTGCGGATGGCGAAACTTATCAAGAAGCACTACAAAATATCGAGATTATTATGCAGGAGTGGATTGAGACGGCTCAGGAATTGGGGCGTTATATTCCTCAACCGAAAGCTCGCTTAATTTCGGCTTAGTTTAATGGGAATTTTAGGCGATTGTCCTGATATTTACTAAAGTTCGATCGCCTCTCTTTTCTCCACATAGAAATGCAAACTTGCATTAAAACAATTAACTTTCTCCCCTTTATATCGCTTTCGCTTGCATCGGTATTGTTCAAATAGTCAACAGTCAACAGTCAACAGTCAACAATTCGGGTATGAGTGCAACCGGAATTGATATTACTTGTCCTCAGCAGTCTTTTCCGGCCACAGATAAATAGCCCCAGAAATCAAAGTTAAAGCCACAGAAACCCAAAAAGCAATTAATGCGGGAAAATTCCACGCATCAGACAGAGGAGCAATTAAAAGTGCGATCGCCACAATCTGACTCACCGTCTTCAATTTGCCCCAAATATTAGCTCCAGAAATCGTAGTTTTATTAACACGCCACCCTGCAATTGTCAACTCCCGACCTAAAATTAAAAACACTGCCCAAGCCGGCACTTTCCCCAACTCAATTAACACTAAAAGCGGCGCGAGCACCAACAATTTATCCACCAAAGGGTCTAGAAACTTTCCCAAATCGGTAATTTGATTCAACTTCCTAGCCAAATAGCCGTCCAGCCAATCAGTAGCCGCAGCTACCACAAAAATAGCGGTGCAAATCCAGCGGCTTTGCGCGCTTGGGTCGTACAAACCGTAGAGCAGAAAAGGCACTCCCAGTAAGCGAGAAAAAGTAATCAAATTAGGCAAATTCATAATAGATAGGACTAAGGCCAACTGGAAAATCAAACAAAGGTATGTAGTTGCGCTTTAGCGCTCTTTCCTAAGCTAAGAGCGCTGAAGCGCAACTACATACCTAAAATTTAACCCTATTTGTGACAGTTGGCCTTAATCCTAATAGAAAAAAGCTGGGCAACGCGCAGTGTAAGGGATTTAACGGATGTAACAGATATCAGGAAGAAGTCAGAAGCCGCTCCTGCAATTCATTAACTGTCGATCCAGTTCTATGATATAATCTAGACCGTAAGATCCATTTTCTAATCCTTGCACCAGATTTTCTGGCAGGTCTTGGGCAATTTCACTGCTACAGGAAGCAGCAGCTAAAGCAATAGTTGCTACTGTATCGACATCTCCCGAAAAGGCAATGCAATCTTGGAGCAGTTTGCTCATACTATCATTTCGCATGACAGCAGTAATAGCGGCTCTAACACAGACCAAACCTTTAGTGCTGACTTCTCCTTGCCAAGGTATCGACCACTCACCAGCAACGTGCCTTTCTAGAAAATTTACCAAATTATTCTTTAAACCTAACTGATAAATAAAGTAATGAGACATCAAAGCGGCCGCTATAGCTGCTTTAATGCCATCGGGAGTGTTGTGAGTAATTGCAGCTTGAACTGTAGCATTTTCGATGACTTTTTCAATACTAGGAAAAATGCCAATGGGGCCGGCTCGCATCGCAGATCCGCTTTTATCGCTAGCGGAGTGAATTTTTGCTAAGAATTCTTTGCCGTCTTGAACTTGTAGCAAAAAATCGTAAAGTTTACCAGCATAACCAAATCGCCGATCGCGGTGAAAAGCTGCAACAAATTTGGTGGCTAAAAGTTCCGGCGTCCAAGGTTCTCGGCTGACGATCGCTTCTGCGACGGCTAAACTCATCTGCGTATCGTCGGTGTAGCATCATTGGTAACAAGTTAAGCTTGTATGGCAGTTGTCAAGGGGATTTGAGAAGATGTGTCAAAGAAAAATTGATG
>NZ_JAUBSF010000222.1:0-1560 GCF_036704615.1 Microcoleus sp. K4-B3 | reverse complement strand
TTTTCGAGCGCTCATCTTTTAGTGCATTTAATCTACAGTAATGCGCCTCTTTATTCTGTCTTAGTCTAAACTCCAGTCAGCTTCGCCGAAGGGCCTTCTTTTTTCTTCTTTGTTCCTTCTGCTATATTATCTATTATCGGGAAAGTGTGCACTCTAAACCAGCCCTTACGGATGTTGACAAACCAAAGTAATTACTGTCACCTCCGGCGGACAAAATAGCCTCCCCGGGGCATAAGTTCCCAAACCGCGATTCACGTACAGCAAATTACTTCCCACCTGATGCAAACCGCTAGCCCATTCCCAGTGAGTAACTACTCGATCGCAAGCCGACAGAAAAGGAATGAACTTTCGGATTGGTTGAGGAATCCAATAGCCAATTTTTCTCACCCAAGCGTACAAAGGCCCGATACCGGGAATCACGATTTGACCGCCGTGAGTGTGGCCAGACAACTGTAAATCAATCCGCCAATTTTGCAGCTTTTCAGCAGTATCAGGATTGTGAGACAATACAATCCGAGGAATCGCGGGATTTATTGATGCCATTACAGGTTTAGGCGCAAAATCGCCCGACCAAAAATCCGCTAACCCAACTAAAGCTAATTCTGACCCCAAAGGATAGATTACTTCGTTGTACAAAACCCGAATCTCGACGCTATTTAAAGCATTAGCAACCTCTCTCTTTGCCCCCGGCCAATAGTGGTCGTGATTGCCCAAAACCGCGTAAATTCCCACCCGACTTTGCAAGTTTTTCAATCGCTGCACTAAGCCGTAAATAGGTGCGGGGTCGTAGGTAATAAAGTCACCGGTTAAAAAAATCAGGTCTGGTTCAGCTTCATTGGCCGCAGCAATCGCCTCTTCTAGCAACCATTCTGACAGCCGCACCCCGTCATAGTGAAAGTCAGTAAGCTGTACAATTTTAGTACCGGATAGATTTGCTGGAAGATTGGCGATCGGTATTGTTAAATACTCTACTCGCAGTTTCCCAGTTAATAACCTGTGCATAAATCTAAGATTTATTGATAACAGAGCGCAACCTCTAGCTTAGCAAATAAATAGGCAAGACTGCCATACTAGATATTCTTCCCTTTTCCTTCCGTCATCTGACTAATAAATACTAATTGCTGACTAATAAATACTAATTGCTGACTAATGACAATCGCTAAAGTCCTGGAGGCAAAAACTCAAATAATTACCTCCCCAAAATTAAACCCCAATGCCAATTATAATTGAAAATTACTCCCCAAATAGAGCCTGGTACTAGAACTTAATTGAATTAGTCTGACCTGCGAGGAAAGAATATATTGCTAATGCACTCTTTTCAATTGAAGCTCCCGAGTATTTATTAAATTAGCTTTTAAAAGAAGGAGAGTTGATTGTTAAATCTGGCTCATTATTAAAAATAAGGTTAATATTGGACTCACAGCTTGAAAACAGCGGTAGTGATGCACAGTAATGGTTTAATATTAAATCCACATAATTTTCCGAGGTAAAAGTATGGAATGTCCTAATTGTCAAAGCGATTTTTTTATTAAAAATGGAAAGACTTATTACGGGAAACAG